>DATAGN010000479.1:0-11037 GCA_036263715.1 Ramlibacter sp. | reverse complement strand
GTTCCCGGCTTTCGCGCAGCCGGGCAGCGGCCGGCACGTGGACGGCCTCTTCCTTGGCGGGCTTTCCCGTGTCAGCGGCGGGCGCAGGCTGCCCCGGCGCATGCTTGTGCCTGGAGCCCTCCGCCGGCTGACCGATGGCCGCCGTCTCGTCGGTCAACTGCATGGCCCGCGCCGCCGCGACCGAGCCGTGTTCCTCGGCAAACACCTTGGTGAACTCGGCCCCCAGCAGGAAGATCTGCGCGGCGTAGTACACCCAGGCAATCAGGATCACCAGCGATCCCGCGGCGGCAAAAGCTTCGTTCATGGTGCTCTTGCCGAGATACAGGCCGATCAGGAACTTGCCCACTTCGAACATCACGGCCGTGGCGAAGGCTCCCACCCACACGTCGCGCCAGGCGATCCGCGTGTTCGGCAGCAGCTTGTAGATCATCGCGAACAGGAGCGTGGCGATGCTGGTCGACACCAGCACGTTCAGCACCTGCAGCAGCGTCTCGGCGCCCGGCATCAGCCCGCTGGTGAAGGCGCCCAGCGCCGCCACCACCGTGCTCACCACGAGCGAGACCATCAGCAGGAACACCAGGCCCAGGATCATCCCGAAGGACAGCAGCCGCGTGCGCAGGATGGCCCACACGCCCGAGGGCTTCTGCGAGGGCGGCACGTGCCAGATGCGGTCCAGCGCATTCTGCAGTTCCGTGAACACGCTGGTCGCACCCAGCAGCAGCGCGAAGATGCTGATGATGCCGGCGACCAGCCCCTTCTCCTTGTCGCTCGACGCCGCGATCAGCCCCTGCACCAGCTCGGCGCCTTGCGCCCCGACCAGCCCACTGAGCTGCGCCACGATCTGCCCCTGCACGGCCTCGCGGCCGAACACGGCTCCGGCAATGGCGATGACGATCACCAGCAAGGGGGCCAGCGAGAAGACCGTGTAGTACGAGATCGCCGCGCCCATGCTGGGCGCGTAGTCGGCCGACCAGGCCTTGGCGGCGCGCACGAAAAGATGCAGCAGGTGCTTGGGATTCGTCATCCTCGGCGGCCTCCGGTTCCGCCGGAGGCTGTTGTAGCGGCGCGCCCCCGCCGGGCTTGTCGGCCTGCACGCAAGCCTTGCGACAGATCAAGACGCGCGCGGCGCGGCTGTCCAGAATGGGCCGCGTATCCAGAGGCCCAGCCATGACCTTCATCGCCGAACCGACCGCCGATTGCGCCGACGTCGCCCAGAGGCTGCGCCACAGGCGCAGCGAGCTGCGCGCCCTGCTGCAGCGTGCCAGCGAGCTCGCGCCCGAGCGCGCCCCGGACGTGATCGACTTCAAGGACCTGGCTGCCGAAGACCGCCAGGCGCTGCTCGACGATGTCACCTGGGAGCATGCGGCCGGGGAGCTCGCGCAGGTGGCCGCCGCCTTGCGCCGCATCGACGAAGGCAGCTATGGCCTGTGCGCCGATTGTGGCGAGCCCATTGCCCAAGCGCGCCTGCGCGCCCTGCCCGCCACTCCTTTCTGCACCTTCTGCCAAGCCATTCATGAGAGGCCGCTGATGCCCAGGCGCTAGCGCAGGCGGCAGATCAGCCGGCCCGGCGCCAGTTCTGCAGCAGCGCGACCACCTCCTCGTCCTCGAGCTGGGGGAAGGCCCCGTAGAACTGGCCCACGGCCTGGAAGCGCCGCGGCACGTCCAGGCAGACCAGCTCGTCGCAGTGCTGCCGCACCAGCGCCGCCGCTTCCGTGGACGCGACCGGAACCGCGCAGACCAGCCGCGTGGGGGCGCGCTGCCGCACCGCGTGCAACGCAGCCACCATGGTTGCGCCGGTGGCCAGTCCGTCGTCCACCACGATGACAGTTCGACCCGCCGCATCGACCGGGGGGCGCCCCGGCGTGTAGCGCGCGCGCCGCCGGGCCAGCTCCTGCATCTGCGTGGCCTTCTGCTCCTCCACGTACGCCGGCGTGCCACCCACGGCGCTCGCGTGCGTGGACAGATAGACCCAGCCGGATTCGTCGACCGCCCCGATCGCGAATTCGGGCGCATGCGGCGCGTGCAGCTTGCGCACCAGCACCAGGTCGACCTCCCCCTGCAGGCGCTGCGCGATCAGCACGGCCATGGGCACCGCGCCGCGCGGGATGGCCAGCACCAGCGGGCGCGCGCCCGCATGCACGGCCAAGGCCTCGGCAAGCTGCTGTGCGGCATCGATGCGGTCCCGGAACATCGCCCGAACGTACACCTTCCCGTCCCGATCGCCAATCCCGCGGCGGCAGAGCCTGCCGCACGCGTTCTGGCGTACGCTAGCCCGCATGAAGACGATCCTCCTGGCCTTGCCGGGCGCCGAGCGCCTGGCGCAAACGCTGGCGCAGCTGCTGCACTGCGACGCCGGCACGGTGGAGACGCACCGCTTCCCCGATGGCGAGGCCGTGGTCCGCCTGCGCGCGTCGGTTGCGCAGCAGCGCGTGGTGCTGGTCGCGCACCTGGACCGGCCGGACGAAAAGACGCTGCCGCTGATCTTCGCCGCCGACGCCGCGCGCGACCTCGGCGCTGCCCGCATCGGGCTGGTGGCGCCCTACCTGCCGTACATGCGGCAGGACGACCGCTTCCACGACGGCGAGGCGGTGACCTCGCGCACCTACGGCCGACTGCTCTCCTCCACGGTCGATTTCCTGCTGACGGTCGATCCGCACCTGCACCGCTGGCCCAGCCTCGATGCGGTCTACACCGTGCCGGCGCAGGTGGTCGCCGCCGCACCCGCCATCGCCGCCTGGCTGCAGCGCGAAGTGCCGCGGCCGATCCTGGTGGGCCCCGACAGCGAGAGCGAACAATGGGTTGCCGATGTGGCCAGGCGCGTGGGCGCGCCCTGGTTCGTGATGACGAAGGTACGGCGCGGCGACCGAGATGTCTCGGTGCAGATGCCCGAGGGCGTCGATCCGGCCGGCCGCACGCCGGTGCTGCTGGACGACATCATGTCCAGCGGCCACACCATGGCCGCGGCGGCGCAGGTGCTGCGCAGCGCCGGCTGGCCTGCGTCCCTGTGCATCGGCGTGCATGCCCTGCTCGACGCCACCGGCACGGACCTGCTGCACCGCTGCGGCATCGAGCGCATCGTGAGTTGCGACACCGTGCCGCATCCCACCAACGCCATTCCCGTGGCGGGCGTGCTCGCGGAGCACCTGCGCGAGGTGCTTGCCGCCTGACCGTTATTGCACGCGCAGGTCGAACGCTTTCTGCAGGCCGTCGAGGTCGACGATGCGCACGTGCTTCTTGTCCACCTGCAGCAGCCGCTGCTGCGCGAAGGCGGAGAAAGTGCGGCTCACCGTCTCCAGCTTCATCCCCAGGTAGCTGCCGATCTCGGCACGCGACATGCGCAGGTGGAACTCGCTGGCCGAGTAGCCGCGTGCCTTCATGCGCTGGCTGATGTTCAGCAGGAAGGCCGCCAGGCGCTCTTCGGCGTTCATGGACCCGAGCAGCATCATCAGGCTGTGCTCGCGCACGATCTCCCGGCTCATGAGGCGGGAGATCACGTGCTGAAGGTCCGTGCTGAGGGCGGCCAGGTCGCTCAGGTGGGCATAGGGGATGGCGCAGATCTCGGCGTCTTCCAGTGCGATCGCGGTGCTGGCGTGCTTGCCGGCGGCCAGGCCATCGAGGCCCAGCAACTCGCCGGCCATCTGGAAGCCGGTGACCTGCTCGCGGCCGTCCCGCAGCGTCAGGTGCGACTTGAAGGTGCCGCTGCGCACGGCATAGATGAACTGGAACTTGTCACCCTCGTGGTACAGCGCCTGGCCTTCCTTGACGCGGCGGCGGGCGAACTTCAGGCCGTCCAGGCGTTGCACGTCGGGCGTGGTCAGCCCGCAGGGCAGGCACAAGTCCTTCAGGTGGCAGGTCGAACACAGGGTGGCCAGCGGCGCCGGGGCGCCATCGGAATCGATGCGCTGCTGGCGCTCGACGAAGTGCACGGGAGCGATCGTCGCGGCGCGGTGGGTGGCGGTTTGCATGGTGAGTCCCTCTGTTCGGATTGCTTAATGGATGGAGCGGCGGCCGGCGGTGGCCACGGCCTGGGCGAGCTGGTCGAATTCGGTGCTCTTGTCGAGGAAGCGCACGGCGCCCTCGCCCAGGTAGCGCTTGCGATAGGCAGGCGCGGAGTTGTTGCTGAAGACGACGAAGGCGACTTCCGGGTCGGCGGAGCGCACGGCCTTGAGGACCTGCAGGCCGGTGCCGCCTTCGAGCTGGTGGTCGAGGACCACCACGTCCGGCTGCGAGTTCAGGATGCCGTGGATGCACGTGTCCGGCGTGGCGGCCTCGCCCACCACCTCGACGCGGGCGCCGGTGAGCAGCGCGCTGACGCGCTCGCGGATCTGCAGCGAGTCGTCGGCGAGGAACACCTTGATGGAGCCGTTCGAAATCATGGACTGGATGATTCCGGAAGCGGCTTCGGCGCAACATCGGCGGCGGCTGAATCGACGGCTCGGAGGACTCCGAATCGCAGCCGTGTGCCGTCCGAGGGCGGCTAGGAATCGTCCTAGGGCTGCGGCTGGAACCCGAGGCCTGCGCGGCCGTTCTTCTGAAAACGAAGGTTTGAAATTCGGCGGGGAAAACCCGCAGCCGTTAACCGTTGGTCACCGATCGCGCGTTCGGCAACGAGCTTTCCGTGATTAACGTCACGCGCCCATCTTGTCAAGCCGCCACAATGCGCATACCGTTTTCCTGTCCGTACAAAGATTGTCGTTGGTGACATTACCGAACATGCGTTTCTTCAAAGGCTCCCTTCGGAACAGCATCTACGGCTTGCTTGGCAACCCGGTGACCCCGTCGGACTCGATTCTCGAGACCGGCACCGAGGACATCCGGGAGGCGATGCTGGCGCTGCTGGACCACACCGGTTCGAAGCAGTTCGCCAACGTGACGCGGCGCGTGCGCTACGCCAACGACGTGCAGGCCTTGTGGTACCTGCGTGGCGACCTGCTTGCCGCGCTGGCGTCGGTGCACGGCGAAGCCGCCGCCCGCGCCAAGGTCCAGGACATCACCGAGATGTTCCAGGGCTTGCTGCCCGGCAGCCTGAGCTCCCGCCCGAGCCCCCTCATGGGTTGAGCGCGAGCGCCCTGCCCTCCACGCAGAAAAGCGCGGCCTCGCCGCGCTTTTTGCTTTTCAGTGCAGGTGGCCCCAGAGAAGGAAGGCGTCGCGTCCTTCGGCCGCAAGGGTGACCTTGGCTCCGACGGGCAGGCACACCTTGGTCGGCACGTGGCCGAAAGGCAGCCCCGTGAGCACCGGCGCCTTCACCTGCGTGCGCAGCCAGTCGACCACCGTCTTGAGCTTGAAACCCTTGTCGTGCGGGACCGGCACCCAGTTGGTGAACTGGCCGAGCACGATCGCCTTCTGCTGCTGCAGCACGCCCGTGTACAGCAGCTGCGTGAGCATGCGCTCGATGCGGTAGGGGTGCTCGTGCACGTCCTCCAGGAACAGGATGCCGCCCTTGGTTTTCGGCATCCAGGGCGTCCCCGCCAGCGCGGCGACGATCGCCAGGTTGCCGCCCCAGAGCACGCCCTTGGTCTGCAGCGGCTGCTCGAGCCTTTCGGAGGCCGGCAGTTGCCAACCCGTGCCCTCGCCCTGCCCCTGCACCAGGTCGTCGAAGCAGGCCTGCATGATCTCGTCGGGTTCGGCCTCGACCCCGAAGTCCTCGCCCACGGCCGGGCCCGACCAGGTCACCCGGCCGGTCTCCGCGAGCACGGCGTTCTGGAAGGCGGTGAAGTCGCTCAGGCCCACGAATTTGGTGCCGCGGTCGACCGCCTTCGCGATCTTCTTGTAGGGCAAGGAAGGCAGCAGGCGCGTGAGGCCGTAGCCGCCGCGGGTGATGATGGCGATGTCGGCGCCGCTTTCCGCCGCACGCTCCACAGCGGCCAGGCGCGTGGCGTCGTCACCGGCAAAGCGCATGTGCGTCGCGAAGACGGAGGCATCGAGTTCGACCTGGTGGCCCATGGCCTTCAGGCGCGCCACGCCGCGCTTGACGGCTTCCTTGTTGCGAACGGCGCTGGACGGGGAAAAGATGTAGATGCGTTGCGTCACGGGCGGAAGTATCCCACCGCCTTGCGCGCCACCTGCTCGCCGTGCTCCTGCACGAAGTGGCCCGCCTTGGGCAGGACCAGCGGCTCCGGGCAATTGCGGATGTCCTGCCGCAGCGACTGCATCACCTCGGTGCCCAGCACCGGGTCGAGCGCGCCCACCGCCATGAAGGTCTGGCCCTGCCACTGCCTGGACAGGAACCTGCGCGCCTGCCGCGAGACGGCCGCCCCATTGGCGGTGGGTTCCGACGGCACCATGCGGGGGAAGGCACGCAAGGCAGCGCGGTGTCCGGCGTCCGGGAACGGGGCGTTGTACGCCTCGCATTCCTCGCGGGTCATGTGCGGATTGCCGCGGGCGAACAGGCTCGCCACGTCGAACTCGGGGTTCTTGCGGCACATCTCGCGCCAGGCGATGAAGCCGGGGCTGAGCGGCGCATCGCCCGTCCCGAGCGTGGTGTTCATCACCAGCATGCCGCGGTAGCGCTCGGGGTCTTCCATCGGCAGGGTCAGGCCGAGCAGCCCGCCCCAGTCCTGCATCACCAGGACGATGTTGCGCAGGTCCAGCCGTTCCACGAATTCCAGCAGCACCTGGCGGTGCCATTCGAACGTATGCGCCGCCTCCCGCTTGGGTTTGTCGCTGCGCCCGAAGCCGATGAGGTCCGGTGCGACCACGCGCGCCTTGGCCTGCAGGAACACGGGGATCATCCGGCGATACAGATAGCTCCAGGCCGGATTGCCGTGCAGGCACAACCACGTGAGCGGTGCGTCGCGCGGGCCCTCGTCCAGGAAGTGCATGCGCAACCCGGCCAGTGCCGGGAGGTCGTTCAGGTAGTGCGGCGCCCAGGGATAGTCCGCCAGGTCGCCGAAGCGGTCGTCGGGCGTGCGCACCGCGTCGTCGCGCAGCGGCTGCGCGTTCATGCGCGCCTCGCGGCGGCGGCTGCGGAAGAAGGTGGTGAGCAGCTCGCCGCACTCGGCTGCGAGCACGCCGCCCTCGCTGCGGGTCTGGTGGTTCACGCGCTGCTGCGCGAAGAGGTCCAGCACCGAGCCGGCGGCGCCGGTCTTGGGGTCGGGAGCGCCATGCACCACGCGCGCCAGGCGCGCATGCAGCATCGCGCCGCTGCACATGGCGCAAGGCTCCAGCGTCACGTACAGCTCGCAGCCGTCCAGGCGATAGTTGCCCAGCGTGCGCGCGGCGTCCTGCAGGGCGCGGATCTCCGCGTGTGCCGTGGGATCCCGGCTGCCAACGGGCGAGTTGTGGCCGCGGCCCACGATCTCGTCGCCGTGGACCACCACCGCGCCGACGGGCACTTCGCGCTTGGCGAGGGCGAGCCGCGCCTGCTCGAGCGCCTCGCGCATGAAGCCCTCGTCGCGCGCGGCCGAGCTCACTTGGTGTCGTCGGGCATGGGGCGCGCCTGCTGCACGGCGGCGTCCACGTTGGTCTTGAACTGCTCGACCTGTTGCTTCGGCGTCGGCGGCGGTGCGGCGCTCGTACCAGGGGTGCTGGTCGCCGGCACCGCCGTCCGCACCATCGGCGTGGACAGTTGCTTCTTCACCAGCAGGCCGACGATCGCGACCACGACCAGCAGGCTCAGGACTCCGAAAATCGCGCGCATCACTGCCCTCCCATGCCCAGCCGCTCCATCCAGGCGGCGAGCTGGCGTTCGTTCTCGTTGCCGCCGGCGTAGCCCGCGTGCATCTTTGCGTGGGCCTCGGGGCGGTGCTGGTTGATCTTGATCTTGCAGGCCCATTCGAGCACGTCGAGCTCGAAACCGACGATGCCGGCCAGCATCCTGTGCGCGAATTCCTCGCCGAGCCCGCGCCATTGTTCCGCGAAGGCCGGTTCATGGTCGCCGATCAGCTTCTTGAGCAGGCGGTCCTTGGCCAGCGGCTCCTCGACCAGGCGCGCCTGCACCTTGCAGTGGACGGTGAGGTAGTTCCAGGTCGGGACGCGCTGCTTGTCCGGGTACACCTGCGGCGACATGTAGGCGTGCGGGCCGAGGAAGGTGACCAGCGCCTCGGGCCGGGCCTGCAGGTAGCGCCAGTGCGGATTCGGCTTGGCGCAATGCCCGAGCAGCACGAAACGCCCGGCGTGTTGCTCCAGGTGCAGCGGCAGGTGGCTGACGAAGGGAAAGCCCGTGTCGTCGTTCGAGATGAGGCTCGCGAACGGGTACCCGCGCATCAGGTCCGCCGCGAGCGCGGGGTCCTCCGTGCGGAAGTGGGGCGGCTGGTACATGCCGCCCATTGTGCACGCGGTCGGCTCAGGTCCGGGTATGCGCGCAGGCTTCCCAAGGCAGCACCGCGCAGCCGCAGTGCGGCGCGAGCTCCTTCGGTCCCGTGCGCACGCCGGCAGCCGAGTTGGCTTTCGGAACTGCTGCCTTGGCGACGCCCTCCTCGGACATCCAGCGCTCGAACGGCGACAGGTCCTTCACATCCTGCACGTACCAGCGCTTCTTGGCCGCGTCCCAGCGCGCGCCGAGCGTCTTGGCTTCGTCCTTCTCGGCGAAGGGGCAGTTCAGGTAAGTGCGCATCCGGTCACTCCCACTCGATGGTCGCCGGCGGCTTGCTGCTCACGTCGTAGGTCACGCGGTTGATGCCGCGCACCTCGTTGATGATGCGGCTGGACACCCGCTTGAGCAGCGCATAGGGCAGCTCCGCCCAGTCGGCCGTCATGAAGTCGCTGGTCTGCACCGCGCGCAACGCGACCACGTAGTCGTAGGTGCGCCCGTCTCCCATCACGCCCACGCTCTTGACCGGCAGGAACACGGTGAAGGCCTGGCTGGTGAGGTCGTACCAGGTCTTGCCGCTCGCCTCGTCGCGGAAGTTGCGCAGCTCCTGGATGAAGATGTCGTCGGCGCGGCGCAGCAGGTCCGCATAGTCCTTCCTCACCTCGCCCAGGATGCGCACGCCCAGGCCCGGCCCCGGGAACGGATGGCGATACACCATCTCCGGCGGCAGCCCGAGGGCCACGCCCAGCTCGCGCACTTCGTCCTTGAACAGGTCGCGCAGCGGCTCCAGCAGCTTCAGTCCCAGTTGCTCCGGCAGGCCGCCCACGTTGTGGTGGCTCTTGATCGTGACGGCCTTCTTGCTCTTGGCGCCGCCGGATTCGATGACGTCCGGATAGATCGTGCCCTGCGCCAGCCACGCGACATGGCGCGCGTGGCTTTCCTTGATCTTCGCGGCCTCGGCCTTGAAGACGTCGACGAACAGGCCGCCGATGATCTTGCGCTTTTGCTCCGGCTCGCTCACGCCGGCGAGCTTGCCCAGGAACAGGTCGGCCGCATCGACCCGGATCACCTTCGCGTGCAGCTTGCCCGCGAACATGTCCATCACCATGTCGCCCTCGTTCAGGCGCAACAGGCCATGGTCGACGAAGACGCAGGTGAGCTGGTCCCCGATGGCGCGGTGGATCAGGGCTGCGGCCACTGACGAATCGACGCCGCCGGACAGGCCCAGGATCACTTCCTCGTCGCCCACCTGCTGCCGGATCGCTGCGACGGCTTCGGCGACGTGGTCCTTCATCACCCAGTCCGGACGCGCGGCGCAGATGCCGAGCACGAAGCGCTCCAGCATCGCCCTGCCCTGGACCGTGTGCGTGACCTCGGGGTGGAATTGGACGGCGTAGAAGCGGCGCGCCTCGTCGGCCATGCCGGCGATCGGGCAGCTGTCGGTGGACGCCATCAGCTTGAATCCGGGCGGCATCTCGGCCACCTTGTCGCCGTGGGACATCCATACGTTCAGCATGCCGTGGCCTTCCGGCGTGGTGAAGTCGGCGATGTCGCGCAGCAGCTCGGTGTGGCCGCGCGCGCGCACCGCGGCAAAGCCGAATTCGCGCTTGTGGCCCGGCTCCACCTTGCCTCCGAGTTGCTGCGCCATGGTCTGCATGCCGTAGCAGATGCCCAGCACCGGCACGCCGAGTTCGAACACCGCCTGCGGTGCGCGGTCGGTGGACTCCTCGTACACGCTCGCGTGGCTGCCCGAGAGGATCACGCCCTTCAACTTTCCATCGGCCGCGTACTCGCGCACCCAGGCATCGCTTACGTCGCAGGGATGCACTTCGGAATAGACGTGGGCCTCGCGCACGCGGCGGGCGATGAGCTGCGTGACCTGGGAGCCGAAGTCGAGGATGAGGATCTTGTCGTGTTGCATGGTTCGTCAGGCCAGGTCGGTGATCAGGGGGTGCTCCAGCTTCAGGCAGGCACGTTGCAGGGCCCGGTCCATCGTGACCAGCGGCGCCTTGAGGTCCACCGCGACCTTCAGGTAAGCGGCGTCGTAGGGGGTGAGTTCGAGCGACTGCGCCCAGTTCCAGAATTCCAGCGGCGACACGCGCAGTGGCGCCAGCGACACCGGCAGGCGGCTGAGGAGACGCAGGACGTGCTGGTGGGCGCTGGGCGAGAAGCGGCCGCGGGCAAGGGCGCGTCCGGCCGCATGCAGCGCTTCGAGCGGAAAGATGGCAGCGCTCGTGGCGCTCTCCTCCTCCGCCATCACGCGCACGAGGGCCTGCGAGACCTTGTCGCCGCCTTCGTCGGGAAAGACCCAGCTGGCGAAGGCGGAAGCGTCAACGACCAGCACCGGGCGCCTTCGGTTCGTCGGTCCAGGCCTCGCCGCGCGCATCGCGTTCGCGCTTGTGCTCCTGCCAGAGATCCTGGAAGGGCTCGCCGCGCCCGACCTTGGCGCGCAGGGCTTCGAGCTCCTGCGTGATCGCCTGCCGGCGTGCCTCGATGCTCGGTTGCTCCGTCTCCGGCTCCTTGATCAGGCGGATCACCCGCTTGCCATGCCGGGTGAGCACGACTTCCTCGCCGTTCTCGACCGCACGGATGAGTTCGGAGAGTTGGCTCTTGGCTTGGTGGATGGGAACAGTTTGCATGTTCTGGCTCGACTTGGGATCGATCTGGCCAGAATTGTAGCAGCGCAAGGAAAAAAGGCCAGAAAAGTCTGGCCTGATTGGGCGTGTCGGGGTTCGGGCTGCGCCGCTCATCCCGACCTACGGAAGGCGGGCGTTCGTAGGTCGGGG
>DATAGN010000478.1:0-13318 GCA_036263715.1 Ramlibacter sp. | reverse complement strand
GGCCTGCTTGATCGTTTCGGTGCTGCGGATCTCCATCGAGATGTTCAGCCCGGGCAGGTGCGCGCCGAAGCCCTCCACCATCGAATTCCAGGTGTCCGACCCCTTCTCGCGCACCACGAATGGCTCGCGGATGACGCGCGACATCGCGATGCGCCGGGAGGCGGCCAGGGGGTGGGTGGGCGCGGCGACGACCACGTAAGGGTGCGGCGCGAAGGGTTGCGCCAGCGTGTCGTCATCTTCGGGCGGGCGCACCATCACCGCGAGGTCGGTCACGTTCTCCTTCATCTGCGTGAGCAGCTCCTCGCGGTTGCACACGCCGAAGTTCAGCGTCACGCCCTCGTGCCGCTGCGCGAACTCCACCAGCAGGCGCGGGAAGAAGTAGTCGCCGGCGCTGATCACAGACACGTTCAGCCGGCCGCCCGAGACGCCCTTGAACTGCGCCATCGCCTCCTCGGCCTCCTGGAACTTCTGGATGATCTCGCGGCTGCACTGCAGCAGCTGCACGCCGGCGGGCGTGAGGTGGATGCGCTTGCCCAGCTGCTCGAACAGGGGCAGGCCGGCGTGCTCCACGAGCTTGCCCACCTGCGTGGACACGGCCGGCTGCGTCAGGTGCAGTTCCTCCGCCGCACGCGAGAAGCTGCGGTGGCGCGCGACCGCCTCGAACACTTTCAGCTGGCGCAGGGTGGCGTTCCTCATGGGCGCGCATCATAAGCCCGAGGTGATGGAAACGATCAAATACTTTCACTATCATTGATCCTGCATCGCACCTAGAGTGAACGCCATCGAACGATCGAAGGAGCCAGCGATGCGACAGCAGAACACCGAATCCCGCGTGCACGCCTACACGGCGGACGACGCGCTCGACCTCGGCCGCGACTGGGATCCGTCCACCGGCCGCGAAGGCCTGCGCGCCTACCTGGAGAAGGAGCGTCCGCACCTGCTGCGCTCCTACGACGCGGAGTTCCTGGTCGACGCGGTTGCGGCGAGCCGGCAGCGCGCGCAGGCCCGCTGAACGCAGCGCGGCGCGGCGCCGCATTCGCACTACGCCGCACCCTTGAAGCACACGTGTCGCCACGGTGAAGACCGTAGCGCGAACGTGTGCTTTTTCGCTCTTGGCGCAGCCTCCCGCGCACGCCCCCGGACTTACCCTAGAAGCGCTTTCTCATCTCGAAAAAATTGACCGCAGTCAAGAGAGTTCGAGGCCGGTTGGCCGGACGATGCGACGCGGTCTCGCGATGAACGTCATCAAAGGACAGATGACGCGGGCGAGGCAAATCACAGGAGACAACGCGTGAAACTCACCACCCTCAGCATCCGGATGTCGGTCGCTGTCGCGGCCTCTGCCGCAGCATTCGTGGCCCCCATGGCGCATGCCGCATGGGAACCCACCAAACCGGTCGAATTCGTCGTGCCCGCGGGCACCGGCGGCGGCGCCGACCAGATGGCGCGCCTGATCCAGGGCGTCGTCGTCAAGCACAACCTGATGAAGCAGCCGCTGGTGGTGGTCAACAAGTCGGGCGGCGCCGGCGCCGAGGGCTTCCTCGACGTGAAGAACGCCAAGGGCGATCCGCACAAGATCGTGGTGACGCTTTCCAACCTGTTCACCACGCCGCTGGCGACGGGCGTTCCCTTCAACTGGCGCGACATGACGCCGGTGTCGATGATGGCGCTGGACAACTTCGTGCTGTGGGTCAACGCCGAGACGCCGCACAAGGACGCCAAGTCCTACCTGGCCGCCGTCAAGGCGGCGGGCCCGGGCAAGATCAAGATGGGCGGCACGGGTTCCAAGCAGGAAGACCAGATCCTCACCGTCGGCCTCGAGAAGGCGACCGGCGCCAAGTTCATCTACGTGCCCTTCCGCGGCGGCGGCGAAGTGGCCGTGCAGCTGGTGGGCAAGCACGTCGACTCCACCGTGAACAACCCGATCGAGGCGGTGGCCCAGTGGCGCGCCGGCCAGCTGCGTCCGCTGTGCGTGTTCGACGAGAAGCGCATGCCGTACAAGGCCAAGATCACCGACACCATGGCCTGGGGCGACATCCCCACCTGCAAGGAAGCCGGCGTGCCCTCCACCTACACCATGCTGCGCGGCATCTTCATGCCCCCGGGCGTGAACAAGGAGCAGGTGGACTTCTACCTGAACCTGCTGAAGAAGGTGCGCGAGACGCCGGAGTGGAAGGACTACATGGAGAAGGGCGCGTTCAACCAGACCTCCATGGACGGCGACGCCTTCTTCCAGTGGCTGGGCCGCACGGAGATGCAGCACCGCGAGCTGATGAAGGAAGCCGGCTTCCTCGCGAAGTGATGCTCCGGACCCCTCCCCCGCAGGGGGAGGGAGGAAGAAGAAAAGCAGGAGAAGAATCGCAATGAGCACCCCCCAAGAGCCCGCGGTCGAACGCACGGGCGTTCCCACCTTCGCCATCGAAGCCGCCGTGGCCGCCCTGGTGGTGCTGCTCGGCGCCGTGGTCCTCTTCGGCAGCCGCAAGCTCGGCTCCGGCTGGACCAGCGACGGCCCGGGGGCGGGCTACTTCCCCTTCTACATCGGCATCATCCTGTGCATCTCGGGGGCGGGCATCTTCTACCAGGCCCTGTTCGGCAAGAAGCGCAACACCGAGATCTTCGTCGACAACGAGCAACTCAAGCGCGTCCTCACCGTGCTGATCCCGGCGGCGGTCTTCGTGGGCGCCATCCAGCTGGTGGGCATGTACATCGCGTCGGCCGTCTACATCGCGGGCTTCATGATCATCCTGGGCAAGTACGACAAGATGAAGAGCATCGCGCTGGCCGTGGCCATCGGCGTGTTCTTCTTCTTCATGTTCCAGGTGTGGTTCAAGGTGCCGCTCGCCAAGGGCTACCTCGACCCGCTCGGCTTCCTGGGCTACTGAGCCGACTCCCGCAGAACGACCGTCGAACGATCACGCCATGACCGAACTCAGTGCCCTCTTCCACGGCTTCAGCGTCATCCTGACGCCGATGAACCTGCTCCTCATGTTCGTCGGCATCACGCTGGGCGTGCTGATCGGCGTGCTGCCGGGGCTGGGCGGCGCCAACGGCGTCGCGATCCTGCTGCCCCTCACCTTCACGATGTCGCCCACCTCGGCGATCATCATGCTGTCCTGCATCTACTGGGGCGCCCTCTTCGGCGGCGCCATCACCTCGGTGCTGTTCAACATCCCCGGGGAGCCCTGGTCGGTGGCCACCACCTTCGACGGCTACCCGATGGCGCAGCAGGGCAAGGCGGCCCAGGCGCTCACCGCAGCCTTCACCTCGTCGTTCATCGGCGCCTTCGTGGCGGTGGTGATGATCACCTTCCTGGCGCCCATGGTCGCCAGGTTCGCGCTGAAGTTCGGGCCGCCCGAATTCTTCGCGGTCTACCTGCTCACGTTCTGCAGCTTCGTCGGCATGGGCAAGGGCTCGCCCTTCAAGATCCTCGCGTCGATGACCATCGGCTTCGCGCTCGCCGCGGTCGGCATGGACACCGTCACCGGCCAGTTGCGCCTGACCTTCGGCATCGAAGGCCTGATGCGCGGCTTCGACTTCCTGATCGCCGTGATCGGCCTCTTCGGCATCGGCGAGATCCTGCTGTCGATGGAGGAAGGCCTGGCCTTCTCCGGCAAGACGGCCAAGATCAGCCCGCGCGTGGTGCTCGATACCTGGAAGCAGCTGCCCCGCTACTGGATGACGTCGATCCGCAGCTCGGTGGTGGGCATGTGGATGGGCATCACCCCCGGCGGCGCAACGCCTGCTTCCTTCATGGCCTACGGCCTGGCCAAGAAGATGTCGAAGGACGGCGCCAAGTTCGGCACCGGCCAGATCGAAGGCGTCATCGCACCGGAAACCGCGGCGCACGCCGCCGGCACCAGCGCCCTGCTGCCGATGCTGGCCCTGGGCATCCCCGGCTCGCCGACGGCCGCGGTGCTGCTGGGTGGCCTGCTGATCTGGGGCCTGCAGCCCGGGCCGCTGCTGTTCGTCGAGCAGAAGGACTTCGTGTGGGGCCTGATCGCCTCCATGTACCTGGGCAACCTGGCCGGCCTGATCGTGGTGCTGACCACGGTGCCGCTGTTCGCGTCGATCCTGCGCATTCCCTTCTCGATCATCGCGCCGGTGATCGTGGTGGTCTGCGCGATCGGTGCGTACACCGTGCACAGCGCAATGCTCGACGTGTGGCTGATGCTGCTGTTCGGCGTGATCGGCTACGTGTTCAAGAAACTCGACTACCCGCTCGCGCCGCTGGTGCTGGCGCTGGTGCTGGGCGACAAGGCGGAAGACTCCTTCCGCCAGGCCATGCTGGTGTCGCAGGGCGACCTGTCGATCCTGGTGTCCAACCCGCTGGTGGGCACGATCACCGGGCTGGCGCTGCTGCTGCTGTTCTGGCCGCTGATCTCCAGGCTGATCGCCAAGCTGCGCCCGTCCAAGCCGCCCGCGTTCGCCGCCGAACAGCCGGTCGACTGACCCGGCGAGCAGGAGCCGCACGATGACCGTGATCGCCCTCACCCAGGAAATGGGCTCGCTCGCCAAGGACGTCGCGCTGCGCGTCGCGGAAATGGGCGGACTCTCCGAGATGCGCAACGAGGTGGTGGAGAACGTGGCCGGCCGCATGCAGGTGTCCGCCAGCCTGATCCGCCGCCTGCGCGAGGGCAAGGCCGGACTGGTGGAGCGCGTGTCCACCGACAAGCAGCAGGTCGCGCTGTTCACGGCCGAGGAAGTCTTCGCGCAGGCCGTGCGCGGCAACACGGTGCTGCGCGGCTGGGGCGCCACCTGCCTGCTGCGCCCGGTGCGCCACGTGGTGCGCGTGCGCGTCACGCGCTCGTTCGACCGGCGCGTGGCCTGGGTAATGGAGAACCTGGGCACCGAAGATCGGGACACCGCGGAATCGGAAGTGCGCCGCAGCGATGCAGCGCATGCGGCCCGCATGAACGCGCAGTTCGGCGTGACCTGGGGCGATCCCCTGCTCTACGACATGGTGCTGAACACGGACCGCATCTCGGTGGACGCCTGCGCCGAACAGATCCTCACGCTCTCGCGCTCGGCGGAATTCCAGGAGACGGCGGAATCCCGCGAGGTGCTGCAGGGCCTGGCGCTGAGCGCGCGCGTGCGCGCGGCCCTGAAGGCCGACGACTCGACGAGCAATGTCGACGTGCAGGTGGAGTCGCGCGGCGGCCGCGTCACCTTG
This sequence comes from Ramlibacter sp., assembly GCA_036263715.1. Lineage (GTDB taxonomy): Bacteria > Pseudomonadota > Gammaproteobacteria > Burkholderiales > Burkholderiaceae_C > Ramlibacter. The sequence goes on along the minus strand of DATAGN010000478.1, from coordinate 8,148 downwards.
AAGGGCATCGTGGTCAACGAGCAGGAGAAGGAAGCCACCGAGCGTGTCGCTTCTTCCGTCGCCGGCCCCGGCCAGGTGGACAGCGACGAATTGCGGCTGATGTCGATTTCGCGCAAGTTCACTTACGCGAAGACGTAGTGCATTCGTAGGTTGGGTTGCCCGCAGGGCAACCCAACACCTGTTGGGGTCGCTGCGCGAACCCAACCTACCGGGAACGGAGACTAGATCTTCCCGCGCGACTTCAACCGGCTCAACGTCTCCGCCGAAAGATTGAGGTACGACGCCAGCTCCTTCTTCGGCAAGCGCTCCTCCAGCTCCGGATGCTTGCGCAGGAAGCGCTTCACGCGGCCCGGCGCATCGAGCAGGTGCAGCGTGATCGTGTGCGCCAGGATTTCGCTCATGTGGTGCATCACTTCGTACTCGAACGACTGCTTCAGCCCGGGGTGCCGGTCGATGAAAGTGACCCACTCGCGCAGCGGCAGCTTGGCCACGCGGGCCCGCGTGACGCACACGATGCTGTAGGGCGCCGGCGTGCCCAGGCGCCACGCAGCGTAGCTGGTCTCCATCTGCCCCTCTTCGGCGAAGCGCAGGATCATTTCCTTGGCTTCCTGGTTGCTCACCACGCGTTTCAGGATGCCGTCGAGGATGAAGTACTGCTCCATCTCGTGCACGCCCTGGTTCAGCAGTGCCTCGCCTTTCTGGCATTCCACCACCACCAGCAGGGGCTCCAGCTCCGCCATCTGGGCGGCGGTCATCGCCTTCAGCGCCACGTTGTGGGCGAGCTGGACGCGGATCACGTTGCGTTCGGGGTGTTTCTCGATCGTGGACATCGGTGGCGGGACGAGGCAACCGCCCGGAGGCACCGGGCAATTTCTTGAAAATTGACCGCAGTCAAGAGGGTTTGAGGAAGGCGACTTCTACCATTCTCGCACTCCCAAACCTGGACCCTGAAGACCATGACCACCGAAACGCAGGATCGCGAACAGACCGACGGTTTCCACCTCGTCATCGATGCCCTGAAGCTGAACGACATCGACACGATCTTCTGCCTGCCCGGCATCCCGATCACCGACTTCCTGCGCATGTCGCAGGCCGAAGGGATGAAGGTCATCTCCTTCCGCCACGAGCAGCACGCGGGCAACGCCGCCGCGGCCGCGGGCTTCATCACGCAGAAGCCGGGCATCTGCTTCACGGTCTCCGCGCCCGGTTTCCTCAATGGCCTCACGGCACTCGCGAACGCCACGACCAACTGCTTCCCGATGATCCTGATCTCCGGCTCCAGCGAGCGCGAGGTCGTCGACCTGCAGCAAGGCGACTACGAGGAGATGGACCAGCTGGCCATCGCCAAGCCGCTGTGCAAGGCGGCCTTCCGCGTGCTGCACGCCGAAGACATCGGCGTGGGCATCGCGCGCGCCATCCGCGCTGCCGTCTCCGGCCGTCCCGGTGGCGTGTACCTGGACCTGCCTGCCAAGCTGTTCGCGCAGAGCATCGACAAGGAAGTGGGCAAGCGTTCCCTGATCAAGGTCGTGGATCCCGCACCGAAGCAGCTGCCCGCGCCGGACGCCGTCAAGCGCGCCGTGGACCTGCTCAAGGGCGCGAAGAAGCCGCTCGTGATCCTGGGCAAGGGTGCTGCCTACGCGCAGGCCGATGCCGACATCAAGGCCTTCGTCGAGAAGAGCGGCATCCCTTACCTGCCGATGTCCATGGCCAAGGGCCTGCTGCCCGACACGCATCCGCAGTCCGCCTCCGCCGCGCGCTCCTACGTGCTCGCCGAAGCCGACGTGGTGATGCTGGTGGGCGCCCGCCTGAACTGGCTGCTGTCGCACGGCAAGGGCAAGACCTGGGGCGCGGGCGACAGCAAAGGCTGGGGCAAGCAGCAGTTCATCCAGGTCGACATCTCGCCGACGGAAGCGGACAGCAACGTCGCGATCGCCGCACCGGTGATCGGCGACATCGGCAGCTGCATCGCCGCCATGAACCAGGCCATGGCTTCCGGCTGGAACAAGCCGCCTGCGGACTGGACCGGCGCGATCGCCGAGCGCAAGGACAAGAACCTCACCAAGATGGCCGAGACGCTGGCGAAGAACCCGCCGGTGATGAACTTCCACTCGGCGCTCAACGTGATCCGCAACACGGTCAAGGACAACCCCAAGGCCTACCTGGTGAACGAAGGCGCCAACGCGCTGGACTTCACGCGCTCCATCGTCGACATGTACGAGCCGCGCAGGCGCCTGGACGTGGGCACGTGGGGCATCATGGGCATCGGCATGGGCTTCGCCGTGGCTGCTGCTGCAGTCACCGGTGAACAGGTCATCGCCGTCGAGGGCGACAGCGCCTTCGGCTTCAGCGGCATGGAAGTCGAGACGATCTGCCGCTACGACCTGCCGGTGTGCGTGGTCGTGATGAACAACAACGGCATCTACAAGGGCACCGACGTCAACCCGCGCGGCACCGAAGTGGCGCCCACGGTGTTCGTGAAGGACGCCAAGTACGAATTGATGATGCAGGCCTTCGGCGGCGTCGGCGTGGTCGCCCGCACGCCCGAGGAACTGGATCGCGCGCTCAAGGAAGCGATCTCCACCCGCAAGCCCACGCTGATCAACGCGATGATCGACGAGACCGCGGGCACGGAGTCGGGCCGCATCACGAACCTGAACCCGGCCGCGGCGAAGAAGAAATGAATTCGTCACCCCCGCGAAGGCGGGGTCCAGGGCTCCTGAATCCGCAAGCCCTGGATCCCCGCCTGCGCGGGGATGACAACCAGGTTTTCGAAACTCGATAGGAAGCAAACGATGGGCAAAGCTCTCGACGGCATCAAGATCCTCGACTTCACGCACGTGCAGTCGGGCCCGACCTGCACGCAGTTGCTGGCATGGTTCGGCGCGGACGTGATCAAGGTGGAAAAGGCGGGTGAAGGCGATGCGACGCGCGGGCAGCTGCGCGACATCCCGGACGTGGACAGCCTCTACTTCACGATGCTGAACCACAACAAGCGCTCGATCACGCTGGACACCAAGAACCCCAAGGGCAAGGAAGTCCTGATCGAGCTGATCAAGCAGTGCGACGTGCTGGTGGAGAACTTCGCTCCCGGCGCGCTCGATCGCATGGGCTTCGGCTGGGACCGCATCCAGCAGATCAACCCGCGCATGATCATGGCGTCCGTCAAGGGCTTCGGCCCCGGTCCCTACGAGGATTGCAAGGTCTACGAGAACGTGGCGCAGTGCGCCGGCGGCTCCGCTTCCACCACCGGCTTCGACGACGGCCCGCCGCTGGTGACCGGCGCGCAGATCGGCGACTCCGGCACCGGCCTGCACCTGTGCCTGGGCATCGTGACCGCCCTCTTCCAGCGCGAGCGCACCGGCAAGGGCCAGCGTGTCATGGCCGCCATGCAGGACGCCGTGCTGAACCTGTGCCGCGTGAAGCTGCGCGACCAGCAGCGCCTGGAGAAGAAGAAGGTGCTGGAGGAGTACCCGCAGTACCCCGAGAGCGAGTTCGGCGAAGCCGTGCCGCGCGCGGGCAACGCTTCGGGCGGCGGCCAGCCCGGCTGGATCCTGAAGTGCAAGGGCTGGCAGCACGACCCCAATGCCTACATCTACTTCATCACCCAGGCGCCGGTGTGGGCCAGCATCTGCAAGGTGATCGGTGAAGAGAGCTGGATCACGGACCCGAGCTACAGCACGCCCAAGGCGCGCCTGCCGCACCTGAAGACGATCTTCAGCCGCATCGAGGAATGGACCAAGACCAAGACCAAGTTCGAGGCGATGGAGATCCTGAACAAGTACGACATCCCCTGCGGCCCGATCCTGTCGATGAAGGAACTGGCCGAGGAAAAGTCGCTGCGCGACACCGGCACCATCGTCGAGGTGGACCACCCCACGCGGGGCAAGTACCTGTCCGTCGGCAACCCGATCAAGCTGTCCGACAGCCCCACCGAAGTCACGCGCTCGCCGCTGCTCGGTGAGCACACCGACGAGATCCTGGCGCAACTGGGCTACACCAAGGACCAGATCGCCGAACTGAAGGCCGCGAAGGTCTGCTGACCCGCGCATCCCGCACATCCACATTTAGATTTTTCAAGGGGCACCACATGGCCAACTTCCAAGGCGACAAGTCGAAGGTCCGTCAGATCCTGGACACGGTGAAGAAAGAAGGACGCGATTCGCTGACCGCGCCCGAGGGCAAGCTGATCTGCGACGCCTACGGCATCAACGTGCCGAAGGAGGCCGTCGTGGCGAGCGCCAAGGACGCGATGAGCACCTCGTCGTCCATGGGCTTCCCGGTGGTGATGAAGATCGTGTCGCCGGACATCCTGCACAAGACCGAGGCCGGTGGCGTGGTCGTCGGCGTGAAGAACGCCGACGAGGCCGCCACGGCTTACGACCAGATCATCGCGAACGCCAAGAAGTACAAGGCGGACGCGAAGATCCTCGGCGTGCAGGTGCAGCAGATGATCAAGGGCGGGCAGGAGACGATCATCGGCGCGATGACGGATCCCAGCTTCGGCAAGCTGGTCGCCTTCGGCATGGGCGGCGTGCTGGTCGAAGTGCTCAAGGACGTCACCTTCCGCCTGGCCCCGGCCACCGCGGCCGATGCCGGCTCGATGCTCGACTCCATCCAGGCTGCCGAAGTGCTCAAGGGCGTGCGCGGTGCCAAGCCGGTGAACCGCGAGGCGCTGCAGGACACCATCGTGCGCGTGTCGCAGCTGGTGAGCGACTTCCCCGAGATCTCAGAGATGGACCTGAACCCGGTGTTCGCGTCCGACGAAGGCGCGATCGCGGCCGACGTGCGCATCGTGGTGAACTTCAACCAGAAGGAAGCCCGCTTCCGTCCGGACGAGGCCAGCGTCGTCACCTCGATGAAGCGGATCATGCAACCCAAGGCGGTGGCGGTGGTCGGCGCTTCCAACGAGGCGGGCAAGATCGGCAACTCCGTGATGAAGAACCTCATCAACGGCGGCTACAAGGGCAAGATCTACCCGATCAACCCGAAGGACGCCGAAGTGATGGGCGTCAAGGCGTACAAGAGCGTCAAGGACGTGCCGGACGAGATCGACACCGCCGTGTTCGCGGTGCCCGCCAAGTTCGTCGCCGCCGCGCTGAAGGAATGCGGCGAGAAGAAGATCGCCGGCGCGATCCTGATCCCCTCCGGATTCGGGGAGACCGGCAACATCGAAGGCCAGGAAGAACTGCAGCGCATCGGGCGCGAGTACAACATCCGCCTGATGGGGCCGAACATCTACGGCTTCTACTACACGCCGTCGAACCTGTGCGCCACCTTCTGCACGGCCTACGACGTCAAGGGCTCCACCGCCCTGTCCTCGCAGTCCGGCGGCATCGGCATGGCCATCATCGGCTTCTCGCGCTCGGCCAAGATGGGCGTCTCCGCGATCGTGGGCCTGGGCAACAAGTCGGACATCGACGAGGACGACCTGCTGCTGTTCTTCGAGCAGGACGACAACACCAAGGTGATCGCGCAGCACTGCGAAGACTTGAAGGACGGCCGGGCCTTCGCCGAGGTCGCCAAGCGCGTCTCCAAGAAGAAGCCGGTGATCGTGCTCAAGGCCGGCCGCACCGCCATGGGCGCCGCCGCCGCTGCGTCGCACACCGGCGCGGTCGCCGGCACCGACAGGATCTATGACGACGTGCTGCGCCAGTCCGGCGTGATCCGCGCCAACAGCCTGCGCCAGATGCTGGAACTGTCCCGCGGCGTGCCGATCCTGCCGACGCCCAAGGGCGAGAACGTGGTCATCATCACCGGCGCCGGCGGCTCCGGCGTGCTGCTGTCCGATGCCTGCGTCGACAACGGCCTGAAGCTGCTCAAGCCGATGCCCGAGGACCTGGACGCGGCCTTCCGCAAGTTCATCCCGCCGTTCGGCGCGGCGGGCAACCCGGTGGACATCACCGGCGGCGAGCCCCCCATCACCTACATGAACACGGTGCGCCTCGGCCTCGAAGACGACCGCATCCACGCGCTGATCCTGGGCTACTGGCACACGATCGTGACGCCGCCGATGGTCTTCGCCCGCAACATGGTCGAAGTGGTCAACGAGATGAAGGCCAAGGGCAAGGTCAAGCCCGTGGTCGCATCGCTGGCCGGCGACGTGGAAGTGGAAGAAGCCGCGCAGTACCTGTACGAGAACGGCATCCCGGCGTACGCCTACTCCACGGAGCTGCCGGTGGAAGTGCTCGGCGCCAAGTACAAGTGGGCCCGCAACGCGGGGCTGCTGTAATCGGAGGCTGAATGGCAGGTCCACGCGTCATCCCCATTGCCGCGGCCAACGCGCTCCCCTTGCGGGAGCGCAAGCGCCAGGGTCCGAAGGGGCGCCGCCCCACGGACGCTGTGCTGGCCGAAGTGCGGCAGGTTCTCGGTGACGCGTCGCGCCAGAGCGACCTGCTGATCGAGCACCTGCACAAGCTGCAGGACACCTTCGGCCACCTGAGCGCCGCGCATCTCTCGGCCCTGGCCGCCGAGATGCGCCTGGCGCAGAGCGAGGTGTACGAGGTCGCCTCCTTCTACCACCACTTCGACATCGTCAAGGAAGGCGAGGACGCACCGCAGGCGCTGACGGTGCGCGTGTGCGACGGCCTGTCCTGCGAGATGGCCGGCGCGCAGCAGCTGCTGGCCAAGCTGCCCGCGATCCTCGGACGCGACGTGCGCGTGATCCCCGCTCCCTGCATCGGCCGCTGCGAACAGGCGCCGGCGGCAGTGGTCGGCCAGAAGCCCGTGCCCTGCGCGACCACCGAGAAGGTGCGCGAGTGCGTCAAGGAAGGCATCACGAAGCACGAGCCCGAAGGCTACATGGGCCTGTCGCAGTACCGTGCGGCCGGTGGCTACCAGCTGCTGGAGCAGTGCTTGAACGGCCAGCGCGACGTGGAGTCCATCATCAAGGTGATGGAAGACTCCGGCCTGCGTGGCCTGGGCGGCGCAGGCTTTCCTGCGGGGCGCAAGTGGCGCATCGTGCGCAACGAGCCCGCGCCGCGCCTGATGGCGGTGAACATCGACGAGGGCGAGCCGGGCACCTTCAAGGACCGCGTGTACCTCGAACGCGATCCGCACCGCTTCCTGGAAGGCATGCTGATCGCGGCGTGGGCCGTGGGCATCGCCAAGATCTTCATCTACCTGCGCGACGAATACCACGGCTGCCGCTCGCTGCTGGAACAGGAACTCGCGCGGCTCAAGGCCGACCCGATCGCCAGCCGGATCCCCGAGATCGAGCTGCGCCGCGGCGCCGGTGCCTACATCTGCGGCGAAGAGTCCGCGATGATCGAATCCATCGAAGGCAAGCGCGGCATGCCGCGCCTGCGGCCGCCTTACGTGGCGCAGGTGGGCCTGTTCGGCCGGCCGACGCTGGAGCACAACTTCGAGACCGTGTACTGGGTGCGCGACCTGCTCGAGCGCGGTCCGCAGTGGTTTGCCTCGCAGGGCGCCAACGGCCGCAAGGGCCTGCGTTCCTTCTCCGTGTCGGGGCGCGTGCGCAATCCGGGCGTGAAGCTCGCGCCTGCCGGCGTCACGATCCAGGAGCTGATCGACGAGTACTGCGGCGGCATGCAGGACGGGCACACGTTCTACGGCTACCTGCCGGGCGGCGCCTCGGGCGGCATCCTGCCCGCGAGCATGAACGACATCCCGCTGGACTTCGACACGCTGCAGCCGCATGGCTGCTTCATCGGGTCGGCGGCGGTGGTGGTGCTCTCGGACAAGGACACGGCGACGGCAGCGGCGCGCAACCTGATGCGCTTCTTCCGCGACGAGTCCTGCGGCCAGTGCACGCCCTGCCGCGCCGGAACCGCGAAGGCGCTGGCGCTGATCATGCAACCCAAGTGGGACCTGCCGACGCTGGCGGATCTGTCGCAGGTGATGCGGGATGCGTCCATCTGCGGCCTGGGCCAGGCGGCGCCGAACCCCGTGGATTGCGTGGTGAAGTATTTTCCGCATGAATTGGGGTAACGCCCAGACAAGTGAACGCAGAGGACGCAAAGGTTAGGCAGAGTGCGCAGAGGAATACCTTGAGGGTTTTCTCTGCGTCCTCTGCGTAACCTCTGCGCACTCTGCGTTCAAAGGCCTCTCCGAGGAACAAACACAATGAACGCCGTCACCCGCGCCGAACTGGCGCAGATCGAAGCGCCGGTCGTCACCTTCAAGCTCAAT
>DATAGN010000477.1:0-6362 GCA_036263715.1 Ramlibacter sp. | reverse complement strand
CTTTCTCCCTCTCCCGCCTGCGGGAGAGGGCAGGGGTGAGGGTGGTGGCGTGCGCAGGCCCTCACCCCAGCTCCCGCCAGCGGGAGAGGGAGTCCTCGATCGCAATTTGGATCTCATTATTGACAAAGACTGGTTTTTGTCAATAATGAGAAACAAATGCCTTCCGCCGCACCTGCTGTCGATTCCCCCCAGCGTGAACTGCTGGCTCGCCTGGGACAGCAGCTGCGCGCCGAACGCGAGCGGCAGAAGGTGAGCGCCGTGGCCGCCGCCGAGGCCGCCGGGTTGTCGCGGCCGACCGTGCACCGCATCGAGCGCGGCGAACCCAGCGTTGCGATGGGCGCTTGGATCGCGTTGGCGAACACGCTGGGCGTGTCGCTCGGCGTCATCGGCATCGGCCCGGGCGCAAGCACCGCCATCGCGTTGCCGGAGCGCGTGCAACTCGACGATTTCCCGCAGCTGCGCAAGCTGGCCTGGCAACTCCCCGGCGTACCCGACGTGAGCGCCCGGGAAGCGTTTGACCTGTACGAACGCAATTGGCGGCATGTGGATGCGGCGAGCCTCTCGGCCGCGGAGCTGTCCCTCATCCGCGCCTTGTCGCTCGCCTTCGGCGGAGGACGGCTGCTTGTTTGAACGCGAACATCACAGGCACGTGGCGCTCGTGCTGCAGGCGCTGGACCCCCGAGTGCTGGCCAGCCACAGTTGCTGGTTCGGGGGCGGCACCGCCATGGCCTTGCGGTATGGCGAGTACCGGGAGTCGATCGACGTCGACTTCCTCGTCGCTGACCGCAATGGCTATCGCGCGCTGCGCCAGACGCTGGGCGCCGCAGCGGGGCTCGCGCCGCTGGTGCGTCCCGGCCTCCAGCTGGAGCTGGCGCGGGAGGTGCGGGCGGACCAGTACGGGATCCGCACGCAGGTGCGCTCCGGAACGGCGCAGATCAAGTTCGAGATCGTGCTGGAAGGCCGCATCGCGTTCGACGTGCCGGGTCCGGCGGACGTAGTCTGCGGTGTGGCCACGCTGGCGCCCATCGACCTGGCCGCGGAGAAGTTGCTCGCGAATGCGGATCGCTGGCCCGATGACAGTGTCTTCAGCCGGGACCTCATCGACCTGGCCATGCAGGGCGCCGACCGCGCTCTCCTGCAGGCAGCCTGCGTGAAGGCTGAAAGCGCCTATGGTGGCTCCGTCCGCCAGGCCCTGGCGGACGCCATCGAAGCGCTGCGCCGGCGCCCGCACCGGCTGGATGAATGCATGCGGGCCCTCGGCATCTCCGGCTGGAGCAAGGCGCAGGTTTGGTCGCGGATCCGGGCGGTGCAAAAGGCGCTTGCCGTTTGATCCAGGAGGCTGCCTAGATCTCCACCGTCACCGGCGCGTGATCGCTCGGCTTCTCCCACTTCCTCGGGGTGCGGCCGATCGTGCAGGCCTTCACGTGCTGCTGCACCTGCGCGCTCACCAGGATGTGGTCGATGCGCAGGCCCCGGTTCTTCTGGTAACCCAGCATCCGGTAGTCCCACCAGCTGAAGCTCTTGTCGGGCTGTTCGAACAGGCGGAAGCTGTCGGTGAAGCCCAGCGACAGCAGCCCCTGGAAATGCTCGCGCTCCTCGCGGGTGTGATGGATGGTGTCGCGCAGGCCTTCCGGGTCGAAGGAATCGCGGTCTTCGGGAGCGATGTTGAAATCTCCCAGCAGCACCGTGCGCTCATGCTGCGCCACCTCCTGCCGCAGGTGCTCGCGCAGGCCACCCAGCCACGCCATCTTGTACGAGAACTTCTGCGAGCCCGGCTCCTGCCCGTTGACGAAGTAGCCGTTGACCACGCGCACGTCGCCGGCCGGCGTTTCCACGGTTGCCGTCAGCAGCCGCGAATGCTCGTCGACGAAGCCGTTGACGTTCTTCACCACGTCACGCAGGGGATACCGGCTCAGGACCGCCACGCCGTTGTACGTCTTCTGCCCGAACACCGCGCAGTGCTCGTACCCCGCCGCGCGCAGCGCGTCCAGCGGGAACTTGTCGTCGGTGAGCTTCAGCTCCTGCAGGCACAGCACGTCCACGGGGTTGGACTTCGTCCAGTCCAGCACGTGCTGCAGGCGGGCCGTCAGCGAGTTGACGTTCCACGTGGTCAATTTCATGCCCGCCATTCTGCCGCACGGCCTCAGGGCACGTCGATGCGCGCGACGCCCACGCCGCTGCCGCCGCAGCACACGGTGTCGTGCGTGTAGACCAGGAACAGCGCGCCCTGGAAAACCACGATGTTCGTGGCCACGCTCTGCACGGGGGACAACGAGCTGAAGGCGGTCCAGGCCGTACCCGTGAACCTGCGCCCGGCGGCCGGTCGCGTAGCGACCTGCACAAGCGAGCTGCCCTGGAAGGCAACCAGCACTTCCTCGGCCGGCAACAATTGCTCCGCGTCCGTGCCGACCTGCACCCAGCGGTTGGTCGTCGCGTCGAAGCGCCGCACCCGCGTGGGCGTGTCGCGCCGGTCGGCGGCCACGAGCGAACTCACGACGGTTTCCGTGGCGGTCACCGCCAGCCCGTACAGGATCACGCCCCGCGTGGTGTCGCCCGTACCGTCGATGATGCGCGTGTTGATGTCGCCCAGCGGCGTCGTTCCCGCATCGGTGATGTTCAATGCGTGCAGCTTCGTGGCAAATGGACCGTCGGACGACTGCACGGCGAGCACGAGGGAGTTGTCCGGACGCACCGCGAGCTTGAAGTTGAACACGCCGCCGCCGAGGTTGCCCACGCGAATGGCGAGCGGCTGCCAGTTGCTGCCGTCGAACCGCTCCACGGTCACCGCGGAGACATTCGTGGTGTCGGTGTAGGCGATCACCGGCCGGCTGGCGCCATCCATGCGCAACACGACGCGCGAGAACGGATTGGCCAGCGGGATGTCCCGGATCGTCTCCCAGGCGTTGCCCGAGAGCCGGCGCACCAGGATGCGCGCCTGGCCCGCCCCCGGAGTGCGGCCGTCCCGCACGATCATGGCAACGAAAGGCTGGCCGCTGGCGCTCACCCCGATCTCGGCGCAACCTGCGCCTTCGAGGGCGTTCGTCGCAGCGGCGTCGTTGGCGAAGCCCAGGCTGGTCCAGGTGCCCTGCACACCCCGCGAGACACGCACGTCGAAGAGGCCATTGGGCTGTTGATCCATGTGCGCCACGAAGAAGATGCCGTCGGCGGAGATGCCCATGGACGGCGGGCACGATCCGGTCCGGTGCGCCAGCTGGCCCGGTGACACCAGCAACGTCGTCGTGATGGCCACGTTGGCGGTCACGCTCGACTGCGCGGTGTTGCCTGCGGCATCGAACGCCCTGGCCGAGAAGGTGGTGGAGCCGCTCAGCAGGCTGGTGTCGGCAACCATCCGGAACCGGCCGGACGAGGGCGTCGCCACCTCGCCCAGGCTCCTGCCGTTGACGAAGAAGGCGACCTTGGCCACGCCGACGTTGTCGCTCGCCGCCGCCGACAGCTCCACGCTCGTCGTCGTGATCGGCGACGCAAGGGGATCCATGGCCACGGTCGGCGGTGTCCGGTCGCTCGTATCCGGCAGCCCCACCGGCACCGCGAACGTCGCCGTGGCCGCGTTGCCGACGTTGTCGACCGCACGCGCCATGATCGTGAAGGACGGCTGGTCGGCCCCGGTGACCACGTAGGTCAGCTGGAACGGTGCCGTCGTGTCCTGGGCCAGCGGCGCGGAGCCCTTGAAGAATTCCACCCGCGCAATGCCGTTGACGCTGGTCGCGGCGGCTTCGAACACCAGTGCGCCGCTGGTGGTCACCACGGCAGACGCCGGCGTGCGGGAGAGGCTGACCCGCGGCGCCAGGGTGCCGAACGAGATCGCGTTGCTCACGCCGGCGTTGCCGGCGGCGTCCGTGGCACGTGCCGTGAAGCTGACCGCGTCGCCGTCCGAGGCTTGCAAGGTGTACGTGTGCTGGAACGGCAGCGTCGACGATTCGCCGATCTTCGTGCTGCCCCGGAAGAACTCCACCTTGCCTACGGCCGTGAGGTCCGCCACCTCCGCGAGCAGCCGCACCTGGCCGTCGCCGGCCGAGGCGTTCAGCCGCAGCAGGTTGATGGCTGGCGGCGTGCGGTCCACCACCACCGCGCGCAAGTCGCTCGCGCCGGCGACGCGGCCGCCGCGAACGGCGCGCGCCTGCAGCGTCGTGTGGCCTTCCGCCACCGCGCTGGTGTCGAAGCTGAAATCGAAGGGTGCGCTGGCGTCCTCCGCCACCTTCACCCCGCCGAGATAGAGTTCCACGCGGTCGGCGGACCCGTCGAGGGTCACCGACGCGGGCGCGGGCGAGGGCAGTGTCGCGCCGCGTGGCGGCGTGGTGAGCGTGACCCCCGCCGCCTGCACCAGGGGGATCACGATCGCTGCGTTGCTCGTGAGGTTCACGCTGGTGAACCCGGCAAAGCGCGCAGTGCCGGCGGTGCTGTCCCCGTGCAGGTCCACCACCGTCCCCGCTGGTATGCGCAGCCCCGAGGCGCCGGCCGCATCGATGACCGTGGATGCAAGCTGCACCGGGCGCTTCAGCGGGTCCGGCACTTCGGCGCGGACGCTGCAGGTCTGCCCGGGTGCGAGGGGCACCACGGGGTTGCCGGCTGCGTCGATCATCATGCACTTGATGGCGATGAGCACTTCATTGCCCGCGAAGTCGTCGCAGTTCCACCAGCTGAAGTGGGTGACGCTCGCGCGCAGCGCGAAGCCGCTGGGGCTCTGCGCGCTCGCCACCACCGTGCCGGTGCCTTCCTGCGCCCAGATGCCGGTCGCTTCGTTAAGCGACCACAGCGGGATCACCTGGCCCACGGCGACGCGGCTGCCGTCCTGGTGCCGCTCGGCATAGATCGGGATCTCGATCACCACCGACTTGCCCGCGGCTACCTGCAGCTTCTGTCCGTTCTGCGTCGGGTGGAACTCGGCGACGCCGTAGCTCACGATCGGCACCGGTGAACCGCCTCCTTGCGTGCCGGCAAATTGCCCCGGGAACGCGGCGGTCTCCGTGAGCACGTTCACTGGCGTGATCTGCATCTGCACCGCGCCCGCGACCGCGCGGCCGTTCGCATCCACCAGGCTGCCCGCGGGGAATTCCGCGCGCGCGCCGTGCTTGCCGGTCACGGTGCCGCCGGCGCCGGCATCCGCCAGCGTCTGCGGTGCTTCGCGGGCGACCATGGTCACGCGCAGCGTGGCGGCCGTGCCGCCTGCCGGGACCGTGAGCGTCTTCACCTGGCTGGCGAAGCCTTCCTTGCTCAAGGCGACGGTGAGGCCGGTGCCGGCCTGCACCTTCAATTCGGCAGCGCCCGACGCGTCGGTCGTGGCATTGCCGCCCGACATCGCGGCGATCCTGGCGCCCTGGACTATCGTGCCGTCGAGGGACTGCACCAGTACCTGCAAGGTCGCGGAAGCGGCGGCCGACGGGGGGACAGCGGGCGCACCGGGAGCCGCGGGCGCGGCCGGAGCCACGGGTGCGGCCGGTGCCGCCGGAGCCGCCGGCGAGCCGGGCGACGCGGCGACGTCATCGCCGCCTCCACCACCCCCGCAAGCACCGAGCGCGAGGGCAACGAGCAGCGCCGCGAAATGCAGGCGCAACGATCTGGCGTAGGTCATGGGGATCCTCTCGGAAGAGGAGCCGACTCTAGGGAGGCACCCGCGTGGCGAACAGACCCAAAAATGGGGTCACGCCTGCAGCGGCCCCGGTGCCGACGGCTGCGGCGTATCGAGCGGCACGGCCAGGTGCACGCGCGTTCCTGCGGCATCACTGGCGATGGTGAGCTTCGCCCCCAGCACGCGTGCGCGCTTGGCCACGCTGGCCAGCCCCTTGCCTCGGCTGCTGCGGCTGGCGCTTTCCACGTCGAAGCCGCCGCCGTCGTCGCGCAGGTCCAGCGTGAGGCATTCACGGTCGCTCGCCACCGCCACGTGCAAAGTGCGCGCGCGCGCGTGCTTGAGGGTGTTGGCGATGCTCTCCTGCAGGATGCGCAGGATCGGCAGGACCCGTTCGCGGGCGAGCGGCAGGTCTTCGTCGACGCCGTCCACGGTCCACTGCACCTCCATGCCCGCCGCCTGCAGGCGCGGCTCCAGGCGGAAGCGCAGGTTGCCCAGGGCGATGGCGAACGGGCTGCTGGAATGGTTGGCGGCATCGACCGCCAGCCGCAGGTCGTCGATGCAGCTGCGCAGCAGGTCGTAGGTCTGGTCGGCGCTGAGCTTGCCGCTTTGCGCCAGGGCGAGCGAACTCACCAGTTGCGAGCCGAGGCCGTCGTGCATGTCCTGCATGATGCGCGAGCGCTCCTGCGCCTGCGCGCGCGTCGCCTCGATCGCGCGCAGCTGCTCGTGCGTGCGTTCGAGCTCCTCGCTCTTGCGGCGCACGCGCTCCTCCAGAGAA
>DATAGN010000476.1:0-3037 GCA_036263715.1 Ramlibacter sp. | reverse complement strand
CGGTGCAGGCGTCGGTGCAGGCGTCGCTGCCGGCGTGGGTGACGGCGCTGCCGCCACGCCCGCCTTTCCCTTCGCCGCATTGTCCTGGCGCGTCGCCAGCTGCTTGCCCACCGTCTCCAGCTTGTTGGCCGCCTGGTGCAGCGCCAGCTTCAGGATGTCGTGGAACTCCGCGAGGGTGTAGCGGTCGCCGAAGGTGGAATCCAGCTCGCTGTCGAGGGCGGGGACCTCCTGCTTCTTGTACTCGTCCGAGGAGAAGCCCAGTCCTTCGGCCAGGCAGGCGTTGACCTTCTTGCGCCAGCCCTCCAGCCGCGCGTCCCAGCGGTCCTGGATGCCCGAGACGTCGGCGGTGCGCAGCTCGCGCACGGTGCGGCCGATCTTCTCGATCACCTTCTCGATGGCGGCCGGATCCTGCGGGCCGTTCGAACCGGCATTCTTGCCGTTGGACATGGAGCCTCCTCGTACAGACCTGCGAATTTAACCGGTGCGGCTGTGCCAGCCTCCATGCCGGCTGACGCGTGGAGCGGGGACGTCCCCTTTCCGAGACAGCGCAGGTGCCTAGAGCACCAGGATGGCGCGGAAATCGTTGACGTTGGTGTGGGTCGGGCCGGTCACCACCAGGTCGCCGAGCGCATGGAAGTACCCGTAGGCGTCGTTGCGCGCCAGAAACGCGTCGACCTTCAGGCCCAGTGCCTGCGCACGCTGCAGCGTGTCCGGAGCGACGAAAGCGCCGGCGTTGTCTTCCACGCCGTCGATGCCATCCGTGTCGGCCGCCAGTGCCCACACGCCGGCCTGCCCTTGCAGCGCCTGCGCAAGCCCCAGGCAGAACTCGCCTGCGCGCCCGCCCCGTCCGCGCGGCGTGCCTTCGGGCTGCTTGCGCACCGTGACGGTGGTCTCGCCGCCCGACAGGATCACGCAGGGCCGCCGGAAGGGATGGTCGCGATGCGCCACGGCGCGCGCGAGTGCCGCGTGCACCTTGCCGACCTCGCGCGACTCGCCTTCGATCTCGTCACTGAGGATGTGCGCTTCGATGCCCGCGCTGCGCGCCGCGGCCGCGGCGGCTTCCAGCGACTGCTGCGGCGTGGCGATCATCTGCACCTGGTGGCCCTCGAACGCGGCGTCGCCCGGCTTCGGTGTTTCCAGCGCGCCCTGCTCCAGCAGCCGCAGGATCCCCGCCGGCACGTCGATGCCATACCGCTGCAGGATCGCGATCGCGTCGGCGCAACTGCTCGCATCGGGGACCGTCGGACCGCTGGCGATCACGGACGGGTCGTCGCCGGGAACGTCGCTGATGGTCAGTGTCACCACTCGCGCCGGCGCGCAGGCCGCTGCCAGGCGCCCGCCCTTGATGCGCGAGAGGTGCTTGCGCACGCAGTTCATCTCGGTGATGTTGGCGCCCGAGTCGAGCAGCTCGCGGTTGATGCGCTGCTTCTCTTGCAGCGAGAGGCCCTCCGCCGGCAGTGTCAGCAACGCGGAACCGCCACCCGAAATGAGGCACAGCACGAGGTCGTCGGCGGTGAGGCCCTGCGTGAGCGCGAGGATGCGTTCGGCCGCCTTCAATCCCGCCGCATCGGGCACCGGATGCGAAGCCTCCACCACCTCGATGCGCTGCGGCAGCCCCGGCGGACGCGGCGGCGTGTGGTGGTAGCGGGTGACGACCAGGCCGGACAGCGGGGCCTGCGCCGGCCAGAGCGCTTCCACGGCCTGGGCCATGGCGCCGCCCGCCTTGCCCGCGCCCAGCACCAGCGTGCGGCCACGCGGCGGCGGCGGCAGGAAAGGCGCGGTGTTGTGGAGCGGGAGCGCGCGGTGCACCGCGGCGCGGTACAGGTGCGCGAGAAAGGCACGGGGGTCGGAGCGGGGATCGTGCGTCATGGAGTTTCCAGCGGCGATTGTGACGCGGGGGCCTGCGGGCACGCATGGTTTAATGCCGGGCTGGTTGGGGAGCTCTCCGTCGCGATGCCAAGATTCCTGTTCATCCACCAGAACTTTCCAGGCCAGTTCGTCCACGTGGCGCGCACCCTGGCGGCCCGCGGACACGAGGTGGTCGCACTGGGCGTCGAAGGCCGTGAAGTCGAGGGCGTGCGGTACCTGCGGTATTCACCGCCGCGCCAGCCGCCGAAGCCGGCAGACCCGGTCACCGCCGACCTGGAGGTCAAGTGCGCACGCGCGCTCGCCTGCGCGGGGGCGATGCAGAAGCTGCGCGACGAAGGCTTCCGGCCGGACGTGATCGTCGCGCACCCCGGCTGGGGCGAGGCGCTGTTCTGCAAGGACGTCTGGCCGGACGCGCGGCTCGTCGTGTACGCAGAGTTCTTCTACAACGCGGAAGGCGCGGACTACCTGTTCGACCCGGAATTCGCGCGCGACAGCGTCGCGCAGCGGGCGCGCCTGCGCATCAAGAACACCGTGCACCTGCATGCGCTGAGCGCCGCGGACACGATCTACTCGCCCACGCAGTGGCAACGGGACCGGCTGCCCCCCGAATACCGGGCGCGCACGCAGGTCATGTTCGACGGGATCGACACCGAGCGTGCAGCCCCGGACCCGCAGGCGAGCATCCAGCTCGCGAAGGCGGGGGTGCGCCTGGCCGCGGGCGACGAGGTCATCACCTTCGTCAACCGCAACCTCGAGCCGTACCGCGGCTTCCACGTGTTCATGCGGGCGCTGCCGGAGATCCTGGAACGCCGGCCGAACGCGCACTGCGTCATCGTGGGGCGCGATGCCGTGAGCTACGGCGCGCCGCCCGCCGGTGGCGGCAGCTGGCGCGAGGTGATGCTGCGGGAAGTGGGGGCCCGGCTGCCGCGCGGGCGTGTCCACTTCCTGGGCGGGCTTCCGTACGCCGACTACCTGCGGGTGCTGCAGGTTTCGGCATGCCACGTTTACCTCACGTATCCATTTGTTCTCTCGTGGAGCCTGATGGAGGCGCTCAGTACCGGCTGCACGGTGGTGGCAAGCCGCACCGGCCCCGTGGAGGAAGTGATCACGGATGGCAAGACCGGCCGCTTCTTCGATTTCTTCGATCCGCAAGGGCTTTCCCGCTCGG
>DATAGN010000475.1:0-1673 GCA_036263715.1 Ramlibacter sp. | reverse complement strand
GCGACGACCTGCAGGCCGCCATGGCCCTGGTCCGCAAGGAAATGGCCGAGCTGCCTTTATCGTTCAACAACTTCCGGGACTGACGCCATGAAGAAGGTTCTCGCCCTCGCGCTGGCGCTCGCCGCCGCCGCTGCCGCAGCCCAGTCCGTCACCCTGCAAGGCATGCTGGGAAGCAAGGCGCTGCTCATCGTCGACGGCAGCGCGCCGAAGTCGGTCGGGGTGGGCGAGACGCACATGGGCGTCAAGGTGCTCGCCACGCTGGGCGACCAGGCCACGGTGGAAATCGATGGCAAGCGCCATGTGCTGCGCGTCGGCGATTCGCCCGCCAGCGTGGGCCGCAGCGCGCCCAGTCGCGGCAGCCGGATCGTGCTCACCGCCGGCAGCGGCGGCCACTTCATGACCCAGGGTGCCATCAACGGCCGCGCCGTGCAGTTCCTGGTCGACACCGGCGCGACGTCGGTCGCGATGGGCGTGCCGGAGGCCGAGCGCCTGGGCATCGATTACCGCAAGGGCGTCGTCGGCCGCGGCAGCACCGCCAACGGGATCGTGACCGTGTACCACGTGAAGCTGTCCTCGGTGCGCATCGGCGACGTGGAGGTCTACGACGTGGACGCGTCCGTGCTGCCCTCGGCCATGGGCCACATCCTGCTGGGAAACAGTTTCCTCACCCGGTTCCAGATGACGCGGCACAACGACCAGCTGGTGCTGGACCGCCGCTACTAGCTTGCCCGAGTCCACCCTGCCCGGCTCGCTTCCGCGCCGGCCCGAAAGCGCGTTCGGGCCGCTGAAGGGACCCGTGTTCCGCATGCTGTGGTTCACGTGGCTGGCGGCCAACACGAGCATGTGGATGAGCGACGTGGCGTCGGCCTGGCTGATGACGTCCCTCGGCCCCTCGCCGCTGTGGGTCGCCCTGGTGCAGACAGCTTCCACGCTGCCCGTCTTCCTGCTCGGGCTGCCCAGCGGCGCGCTGGCGGACACCCTGGACCGGCGGCGCTATTTCATGGCGACGCAGTTCTGGGTGGCGGGCGTCAGCACGATCCTGTGCATCGTGATCCTGCTGGACCGGCTGAACGCGCCGCTGCTGCTGGCGCTGACATTCGCCAACGGCATCGGGCTGGCGATGCGCTGGCCGGTCTTCGCCGCGATCATCCCCGAGGTGGTGAGCCGGCAGCACCTGCCGCAGGCGCTGGCGCTGAACGGCATCGCCATGAACGCGTCGCGCATCATCGGCCCGCTGGTGGCCGGCGCGCTGATCGCGAGTCTCGGCAGCGCCTATGTGTTCGTGCTGAACGCGGTGCTGTCGATCCTGGCCGGCATCACCATCATGCGCTGGAAGCGCGTGCACACGGAAAGCCCGCTCGGCCGCGAGCCGCTGGCCAGTGCTATGCGGGTAGGCGTGCAGTACGTCTGGCAGTCGGGCCGGATCAAGGCGGTGCTGCTGCGCATCGCCATCTTCTTCCTGCATTCCACGGCCTTGCTGGCGCTGCTGCCGCTGGTGGCGCGCGCCCTGCCGGGCGGCAACGCCGCGACCTTCACCGTGCTGCTGGCGTCGATGGGGGTGGGGGCGATCGTCGCGGCGCTGCTGATGCCGCGTATCCGCAACTGGCTGCCGCTGCAGCGGCGGGTTCTCGTGGGCACGGTGGTGCAGGCAGCGGGGGCGCTGGTGGTGGGCT
>DATAGN010000474.1:0-17940 GCA_036263715.1 Ramlibacter sp. | reverse complement strand
CCCCGACGCCATTCACGTAGGTTCGATCCGCGCGCACAAGCCGCTGCAATCCTTGCGATTCGCCAGCACGATCCGCAGGCCGCAGCGCTGCGCCGCCTCCTGCGCAATGGCCAGGCCCAGGCCGCTGCCACCGGCCGGACTGCCCTCGACGCGGTAGAAGCGATCGAACACCCGCGACAGCAGCTCCGGCGGAATGCCCGGCCCCGTGTCCGCCACCTCCACGAACCAGCGCGCGCCTTCGACGCCAATGCGCACGTCGACGACGCCGCCTGGCGGCGTGTAGCGCAAGGCGTTCTCCACCAGGTTGTCGAGCGCCGAGCGGAAGTCCGCCGGCGCGCAAAGCAGCGCCGGCGACAGCTCGGGCCGCGGCGCGGCCAGGAGCCCAAGATCGATGTCGCGCTGGTCGGCCAGCGGCAGCAGCACGCCGATGCTTTGCCGCACCTGCTCGTGCACGTTGACCAGCGTGCGCGGTTCGGCGGTGGCGCTCTGCTGGTGCGACAGCTTCATCAACTGCTCCACCAGCCGCTGCGCGCGGCGCACGCCCTGTTCGAGCTGCGCGAAGCTTTGCTGGCAGGCGCCCGGCGGCATGTCGCGCCGCACGTTTTCCAGTTGCAGTGCCAGGGCGGTGATGGGCGTGCGCAGTTCGTGCGCCGCGTCCTGCACCAGCCGGCGCTGGCTGGTGAAGGCGTGGCGCAGGCGCGCCAGCAGGCTGTTGAAGGCGACCACCAGCGGGCGGATCTCCTGCGGCACGCGGTCCAGCGGCAGCTCGGAAATGCTGTTCTCGTCCTGCCGCGCAGCATGCTGCCCGATGTCGCGCACCGCC
Organism: Ramlibacter sp.; assembly: GCA_036263715.1. Classification (GTDB taxonomy): domain Bacteria; phylum Pseudomonadota; class Gammaproteobacteria; order Burkholderiales; family Burkholderiaceae_C; genus Ramlibacter. Next base: position 17,117 of record DATAGN010000474.1, on the reverse strand, counting down.
CGCGACATCGCGCCGGAGACGGCCCACAGCAGCGTGACCGCCAGCGCCAGCAGGATGGCCAGCGGCGCGATCACCGCCAGCGCGCGGTCGACGACCAGGTGCTTGCGGAACTGGGCGTTCTGCGACACCTGCACCGTGCCCTTCCCGTTGGCCATGGGCGTGGCGAACACGCGCCAGGGCGTCTTGCCGTCGGAGAGATCGTGGAAGCCCGGCGCCTGTGCGGACAGGCGCGCCCCCGGCAGCGACGAGGCGCGCAGCGCGCCGGCCGCGTCCCAGACCTGGATCACATAGGTGCCCTTCTGGGTGGCCGAGGCCGATGCCGTCCACGGCGGCTGCGGCGCGTCGTGGGCGGCCAGCGAGCGTCCGAGCACCCGCATCTGGTCGTCCATGAACTCGTTGACCATGCTGCTGTAGTGCCAGTACGAGAAGGCCGCCGAGGCGCCGGCGAGCAGCGCGATCATGGGCACGAGCCAGATCAGGAGGATGTGGCGCAGCGAACAGAAGTGCCCGGCCGGAAAGACGTGGAAGCCATGCCGCGCGGGTGCGGCAGCCTCGTGCTCGGGCAGGCTGGCGGGCAGCGCGCTCATGCCGTCGCTCCTTGTTGCGCGGAGGCGGTCGCCGGTGCCACGCGCCAGCCCAGGCCACGCACGTTGCGGATCGCGTCGGGCCCCAGCTTGCGGCGCATGCCGTGGATCAACACGTCGACGGCGTTGCTGGTGACTTCTTCGCCCCAGCCATAGATGCGGTTTTCCAGCTGGTCCCGTGACAGGATGGTGCCGGGGCGCTCCAGCAGCGCATGCAGCAGCGCGAACTCGCGCGCGGACAGCTGCGAGCGTTCGCCGCGCACCAGCACCTCGCGCGTGCGCAGGTCCAGCTGCAGGCCGGCCTGGCCGATCAGCGAATCGGCGCTGCCGTCGCGCCGGCGCAGGATGGCGCGCATGCGCGCCAGCAGCTCGCGCAGCTCGTAGGGCTTGACCAGGTAGTCGTCCGCCCCGAGGTCGAGGCCGGCGACGCGGTCGTCGACCGAATCGCGGGCGGTGAGCACCAGCACCGGCGTCTCGTCGCCGGCGGCGCGGGCGCGCCGCAGCACCTCGGCGCCATCGCGCTTGGGCAGGCCGAGATCGAGCAGCACGCAGGTGTAGTCACCGTCGTCCAGCGCGCTTTGCGCCAGCAGGCCGTCCTTGACCCAGTCGACCGACCAGCCGGCGGCCGCCAGCGCCTGCTTCAGGCTCTGGCCGATCATCTCGTCGTCTTCCACCAGCAATACGCGCATGGGTCGTTCTCCCGGGCAAGGGAACCACACTGTAGCGACGAAGAATTACGGGGGAATGAGCAGGGGCTTGCGGCGCCGCGGCGGCTGCGGGCCACCCGGGTAGGATCAGGCCGGTCCACGCAAGCGCACGACATGCCCCTGTCCTTCGAACTTTCCGGATCGGCCTTCCGGCTGCCCGACGTGAAGAGCCCGGCCGGCCTGGCTTTCACGCGTGACAACCTGCTGGTCGCCGCGACGCTGTCGTTCGTCGCCCAGCCCTGGCAGCTGCCGCATGGCCAGCGGCTGCAGGCGCAGGTGCTCGATGCGCTGGGACAGCAAGTTGACGCGGGCCAGGTGATGGGCTCCGTCGACTGGACCGCGGGTTCGCAGGCGCCCGCGATGCGCGACGCCGCCGTCACGCGGCTGGCGGATGGCCGCTTGCTGTTCGCCTGGGAGCAGGCGCTCGATGCGCAGGGCAACCGGCCCGCCATCCGCCTGGTCGTCTACGACACGGAAGCCGTCGGGGCCAGCCTGGTGGGCGTGGTGCCGCTCGATCCCGCCGACCATCCCTGGTACACGGCGGACCTGCGTGACCGGCATGCGGTGGCGCAGCTGGGTGACGGAACGCTGGTGCTGGTGGCCCCCGCGCCGGCCATGCCGAACGTGATGGGAAGCCCCGAGGACATCCTGGTCCAGCTGTTCACGACCGGCGGCTCCATGGTCGCGACCCGGTGGGCCAACACCACCTTCGCGTCGGCCCAGGTCGGCCCCGCGGTCGCCGCCCTTGGCGGGACGCGCTATGTGGTCACCTGGAGCGACTACAGCGGGGCGGGCGAAGACACGGCGCCGGCCGCGGTGCGCGCGCGCATCTTCGAGGGCGCGAACGCGGTCACCCCGGAAATCCTGGTGAACACCACGTGGCAGGGCATGGACCACAACAGCTCGGTGGCGGCCTTGGCGGGCGGCGGTTTCGTCGTCGCGTGGGAGTCCGATGCTCCGGACCTCACGACGGCGGTCCGCTTCCAGCGATTCGATGCGGCAGGCAACCGCCTGGGTGGCGAAACGGCGGTGAACACCACCGGGGCGGCGCATGGCCATGCACCGGCCGTGCACGCCTTCCCCGATGGCAGCTTCGTGATCGCCTGGGTCGGGACGGATCCCGCCGGCCGGGCGGTGTTCGCGCGTTCGTTCGGCGCCGACGGCGCGCCGCTGCAGGATGCGCTGCTGCTCGGGACCGCCGCCAGCGTGCGCTCGCACCTGCACATCACCGAGGCGCCCGACGGCCACATCCTGGTGAGCTGGGGCGAGGGGATCACCGACACGGTCGGACGCTTCCTCGACAACCGCGCGGCCACGCAGTTCCACGGAACGGGTGGCGACGACGGGCTGGTCGGACACGACAGCGGCCAGCGCACCTCCAACGACGTGCTGGTGGCGTATGCGGGCGACGACCGGCTGTACGGCTTGGGCGGCGCGGACTACCTGTACGCGGGCGCCGGCGACGACACCGCCGCGGGCGGAGCCGGCACGGACGTCCTCCTCGGGGATGCCGGCAACGACGTCCTCTCCGGCGAAGAGGGTGACGACTACCTGTATGGCGGTGCGGGGATCAACCAGCTCTCCGGCGGCGCCGGCGTCGACGTCTTCATCTCCGAGGGCACCGACACCCTGGCGGGCGAGGACGGCGGCGATTATTTCTACGCCACCGGCGGCACTTTCACGCAGTTCGCCCAGGGCGGCGAGGGCAACGACATCTTCGTGCTGCAGGCCGGCGGCGCGCGCGCCGAGGGCGGCAACGGGCAGGACTACTTCTACCTGGGTGCGGCGGCCGACACGATGCTCGGTGGCGCCGGCGTGGACGTCCTCATCGGGCAGTCCAGCGGCGGAACGGCCGGCGCGGGCGACTGGTTCGAAGGCGGCGCAGGCATCGACTACCTGTTCCTCACGCCGGGCGCGGACACCGTGCGCTTCGGGATGCAGGACGAGGTGGACGTGGTCAACGGCTTCGACGTGGCTTCGGACGTCCTCCTGCTCGATGCCGCGATGCAGGGCCTGGACGTCACGGCCTACGACTTCGGCTCGTACACCATCCTGTCCTTCGGGCCAGGCCTGGCCATCTGGTTGATCGGCGTGGCGGTGGATACGCTCGACGAGCCGAACTTCGCCTTCGCGTAGGCGCGCTCAGCGCTTGGCAGCAGGGCTCACTGCACGCGTCGCGGCACCAGCGCCATCACCGCCTTCAGGCCATACAGCACGATCAGCGTGCCGGTCAGGTCGCCGATGAACATGGCCACGAAGCCTGCCAGCAGCTGGTCCTGCCCGCGCCAGGCAAACCACAGGTGGTGCAGCAGGGGACTGGCGATCGAGTAGGCGAGCGCCAGCACCAGCAGCCTGCGCGGGCCCAGGTTGCGCAGGCCGGCGTCCAGCCCGTAGAAATGCCGGGACGCGCGGTAGACGCCGTAGGGAGCCAGGGTGGCGATGATGCCGCCCATGAAGGCCCGGTCGGGGTCGTCGGGGAAGAAGAAAAAGTAGCTCACGTACCAGGAGACCAGCAGCAGCCCGATGGCGCCGGCCTCGGCGAACAACAGGGTGCACAGCAGCCGCATGCCTGCGGGCAGGTAGACCCAGTTGATGCCAGGGACGAATTCGAGCCGGCGGAACAGCCAGTCGTTCACCCACAGCATGCCGAGAAACAGGAAGATGGTAGCCAGCACCTGGGCCAGCTGGTGACGGATGGACGTCTCTGTCATTCAGTTCGCGCTACGATGGCGCTGCACACGGCGAAAAAGCAACGCGCTTTCTAGCACAGGTGAGTGCAAAGGGATTACGGAGACTTGTTCTTGAAGAAAACCTCGCGCGCTGCCGACGTCTACCTGCGCTTCCTGCAGCTGGCCGAGGCGATCCGCGGGCTGCCGACGCTGCCGCCGCTCGACCCGCTGGAGGAACGCATCCTCTCCTGGGTGGCCCGGGCGTCGCAGGAAGGCGAGCGCCTGTCGGTGCGCGACATGTTGTCCAAGAACGAGCTCGGCGCCCCGGCCACCATCCACTCGCGCCTGAAGTCCATGCGCAGCAAGGGCTGGATCATGCTGGCCGACACCGAAGATTCCCGTCGCAAGCAGATCGCCTTGACCAAGGAAGCGCTGGACCACTTCGCCAGGCTGTCCCGTGCCATGGTGAAGGCCACCAAGGCGTGAGGAGCACCCGGGCCGCATGAAGCGCCGCGAATGCATCGCCGCCGGTGGCGCGGCGCTGGTCGCATGGCCTTGCGTCGCCCGCAGTGATGCCGCGCGGCAAGCCACCTTCGACCGGGAAGTGCGCCGCATCGAAAACGCCAGCGGCGGCCGGCTGGGCGTGGCCCTGCGCGACAGCGCCACCGGCGCTGGGTATGCATGGCGTGCCGACGAACGCTTTCCCCTCACCAGCACCTTCAAGATGCTGCTGGCCGCGCAGGTGCTGGCGGCGGTCGACCGCGGCACCGAGCACCTGGCCCGGCGCATCGCGATCCAGGCTTCGGACCTCGTCCCGTATGCGCCGGCGACGCAGCCGCGGGTGGGCGGCGAGCCCATGACCCTGGCCGAACTCTGCGAGGCGGCGGTCGCGCTCAGCGACAACGTCGCCGCCAACGTGCTGCTCGCCGGCTTCGGTGGCCCCGCCGGCCTCACAGCGTGGCTGCGCACGCTGGGCGACACCGTCACCCGCCTCGACCGGATCGAGCCGCAGCTGAACGAGGCGGTGCCGGGCGACGTGCGCGACACCACCACGCCCGCGGCCATGCTGCGCACGATGGACCGGCTGGTGCTGGGGGACGCGCTTTCCCCCGCATCGCGCCGCCAGCTCACCGACTGGCTGCTGGCCAACAAGGTCGGCGCCACCCGCCTGCGCGCGCAATTGCCCGCGGGCTGGCGCATCGCCGACAAGACCGGCGCGGGCGCGAACGGGACCAACAACGACGTCGGCGTGCTTTGGCCGCCGCAACGCGGCCCGCTGCTCGTTGCCGCCTACCTGACCGGCAGCACCGCAGACGGCCCCGGGCGCGACCGCGCCCTGGCCGAAGTCGGCCGGCTCGCCGCCACCCTCTTCACTCCCTGAATCCGCCATGCCTTCCATCCAGCGCTTCGACGTCGGTCCTCGCCTGTCCGACATGGCCGTTCACGCCGGCACCGCCTACCTCGCGGGCCAGGTGCCCTCCGACCCTACCCTCGACATGCACGGCCAGACCGCGGACGTGCTGGCGCAGGTCGATGCCCTGCTCGCCCGCGCCGGCTCGGACAAGACCCGGATCCTGATGGCGCAGATCTTCGTCGCCGACATGGGTGAGTTCGCCGCGATGAACGCTGCCTGGGACGCCTGGGTGCCGGCCGGCCACGCGCCGCCGCGTGCGACGGTCGAAGCCCGGCTGGCCGATCCCCGCTGGAAGGTGGAAATCGTCGTCACGGCGGCGGTGTAGGCGCGCGCTTCCCCTCTTGACGGCCCCCGGCCGGACGGGACAATGCCCGACAGGGAGTAGGTGCAGGGCCGCCGCACAAGAAGCACGCTGGCGCGCGGCCGGAAGGATGCGTCCATGTTCAACTGGTTCAAGGGCCGCAAGCCGGCCGAACCGAAGCGCGAAACGCGCAGCACCCGCAGCGAGCCGGCCCGCCCGGTGCGCCCGCGCCGCGTCGCGCCCGGCTCGGCGCCGCTGCCCTTGCCGGAGGTCGTCTCCGAAGGCAGCACCGAGGCCGACTGGAGCGCCTGGGAAGACTCCATGACCGCGCTGGACAGCCAGATGGGCGGGCTGCCCGCATCGAACCGCGTCCACGTGCGCGAAACGCAGCCCAGCAAGCTGGACGACATCGACGCCTTCTCCAGCGTCCGGGGCAAGCGCGATACCTGACATGTCCGGTGCCGGCGGCGAGCCCATCGCGTACATGCAGCGTACGCGGGACTGGTACCTGGCCCTCGGCTACGGCAATCCCTACCGCTGGGCGCAGCACGAAGACATGCCCTTCCAGCCCCTGGCCAGGTCGCTGCCGGAGACCGTCGTCACGCTCCTCACGACCGCCGCGCCCTTCCAGCCGGACAAGGGTCCCCAGGGTCCCGGCGCCCCCTACAACGCCGCCGCCAAGTTCTTCGTCCCTTATTGGGGCGACACCGCGCAGGACCACGACTTGCGCATTGCGCACGTGGCGATCGACCGCAAGCACACCTCGATGGAGGACAGCAACAGCTGGTTCCCCCTGCCGTTGATGCGCACGCTCGCGCGGCAGGGGCGGTTTCGCCTCGCTGCGCGTTTCCATGGCGTGCCCACCAACCGCAGCCAGCGCCAGACGATCGAGGTCGACATCCCGCTGGTGCTGCAACGTTGCCGCGAAGACGGGGTCGAAGCGGCGGTGCTGGTGCCTAATTGCCCCGTGTGCCACCAGGCGCTGGCGCTCACGGCGCGCGCGCTGGAAGCGGCGGGCATCTCCACGGTGGTCCTGGGCTGCGCGCTCGACATCGTGGAGCACGCCGGCGTGCCGCGCTTCGTGTTCTCGGACTTTCCCCTGGGCAATGCGGCGGGCAAGCCGCACAACGCGGGCTCGCAACGCGCGACCTTCGAGCTCGCGCTGTCGGTGCTGGAATCGGCCACGGGTCCCCGCACCACCGTCCACTCCCCGCAGCGCTGGAGCGAAACCGACGATTGGAAACTGGATTACTCCAATCCCGCGCGCGTGCCGCCGGCGGAACTCGCGCGCCTGCGCGCCGAGTTCGACGCCGGCAAGGCCACGGCCGCCGCGCTGAAGGACGCCTGAGCCGCCCGCTTACCATCGGGGCATGAGCACAGCGCCCGCGCAGGGCTACGACGACAACGGCTGGGCGCCGCTGGCGATCACGCTCGCGATCCAGGCCATGGTGGCGATGGCGATCCTGACCGTGCCCACCATGGCGCCACGCGTGGGCGCTGCGATCGGCGTCTCGCCGACCTACGTCGGGGTGTACATCGCGGTGGCGTATGCGGGCGCGATGACGGCGAGCCTGGTGTCCGGCGCGGGCGTGGCGCGCCATGGCTGCATCCGCGTGAGCCAGGCCGGGCTGCTGCTGTGCGCGCTGGGCCTGGCGCTGAGCGCCGTTCCTTCGGTGTGGGCCCTCGCCGTCGGCGCGGTGCTGGTGGGTGTCGGCTACGGGCCGGTCACGCCGGCGAGCTCGCACCTGCTCGCGCGCACGACGCCCGCGCACCGCATGTCTCTCGTGTTCTCCGTCAAGCAGACCGGCGTGCCGCTCGGAGGCGCGCTGGCGGGCGCCATCGTGCCGGGGCTGCAGGGGCTGGTCGGCTGGCAGCAGGCCTTGCTGGCGGTGGCGGGCGCCTGCGTCGGCTGCGCCGTGGTCGCCCAGCCGCTGCGTGCCCGCTTCGACGCCGACCGCGATCCCGCACGGCGCATGGGCCTGGGCAACGTCCTGCAGCCGATCCGGATGGTGCTGTCCGACCCGGCGCTGCGCATGCTGGCCGGCTGCTCCTTCGTCTTCTCGATCGCGCAGCTGTCGCTGACCACCTACCTCGTCACCTACCTGACCGACCGGCTCGCCTACGGGCTGGTGGCCGCGGGTGCGGTGCTGTCCGTGTCGCAGTTCGGCGCCGTGATCGGGCGCGTGCTCTGGGGCTGGGTGGCGGACCGCTGGTTGGGCGCACGCCGCATGCTGGCGATCCTGGGCGCGGTGATGGTGCTGGGCACGCTGGCCACGGCACTGCTGACGCCGCAGATGCCGCGCGCGCTGGTGATCGCCGTGCTCTTCGTGTTCGGCGCCAGCGCGATCGGCTGGAACGGCATCTACCTGGCAGAAGTGGCGCGCCAGGCGCCCGCGGGTTCCGCGGGCATGGCGACGGCGGGCACGCTGACGATGACGTTCCTGGGGGTGGTGCTGGGACCGCCCCTCTTCGGCGCGATCTCGGGGGCCTTCGAGAGCTACCGCGCGGGGTTCGCGGCGCTGGCGGTTCCATTGGCCGTTGCGACGTGGGCGTTAGGGAGGAGCAGGACGTGAATCCGAACACGTGTTGGGGTGCCTGCGGCAACCCAACCTACGAAGCCCGGATCCCGTAGGTTGGGTTTCGCGCAGCGAACCCCAACACCCCACCGGCTCAATACAGCACCCGGCAGCGAATCGTCCCCGGGATGCCGCACAACTCCTCCAGCGCCACCTGGCTCGCCGTGCTGTCCACGTCGATCACGACATAGCCCACGTCTTCGTTCGTGCGCAGGAACTGCCCCGTGATGTTGATGCCTGCCTTGGAGAAGCGCTCGTTCACCGCGGCCATGACGCCGGGCACGTTGCGGTGGATGTGCAGCAGCCGGCAGCGGCCGGTGTGCTCCGGCAGCGAGACCTCCGGGAAGTTCACCGCCGTCACCGTGGAGCCGTTGTCCGAATAGCGCACCAGCTTGGAAGCCACCTCGCGGCCGATGTTCTCCTGCGCTTCGGCGGTCGAGCCGCCGATGTGCGGGGTGAGCAGCACGTTGTCGAAGCGCACCAGCGGCGATTCGAAGCGCGCGTCGTTGCCTTCGGGTTCGAGCGGGAAGACGTCGATCGCCGCGCCGGCGACGTGTCCGCTTTCCAGCGCCGCGGCCAGCGCATCGATGTCGACCACCGTGCCGCGCGAGGCGTTGATCAGGTGGCTGCCGCGCCGCATGCGCGCCAGCGCCGCCGCATCGATCATGTGCTGCGTCTGCGGCGTTTCGGGAACGTGCAGCGTGACCACGTCCGACATCTCCAGCACCTGCTCCAGCGGCAGCTGGCGGGCGTTGCCCAGCGAGAGCTTGGCCTCGATGTCCGCGAAGACCACCTGCATCCCCAGGTGCTCCGCCAGCACGCCGACCTGCGTGCCGATGTGGCCGTAGCCCACGATGCCCAGGGTCTTGCCGCGCGCCTCGTGCGAGCCGGCGGCGCTCTTGACCCAGCCGTGCCGGTGCAGCACCGCGTTCTTGTGCGGGATGCCGCGCAGCAGCATCACGATCTCGGCCAGCACCAGTTCGGCCACGCTGCGCGTGTTCGAGAAGGGCGCGTTGAACACCGGGATGCCGCGCCGGCAGGCGTCGCGCAGATCGATCTGGTTGGTGCCGATGCAGAAGGCGCCGATCGCGGCCAGCCGCTCCGCCTTGGCGAGCACATCGGCCGTGAGCTGCGTGCGCGAACGGATGCCCAGGAAGTGCGCGTCGGCCACCAGCTCCAGCAACGCATCGCCGGCGAGCGCCTTGGGCGCGGTCACGATGTTGGTGTAGCCGCCCTGCCGCAGCACCTCGAGGGCCGAGGCATGAATGCCTTCGAGCAGGACGAACTTGATCTTGTCCTTGGCCAGCGACAGGCGCTGGACGGATCCGTTTTCCACAGGAGTCATGCGTGCATCCTGCCCGGTTCGGTGCAGGGGTGCTGCCGGCCCGCGCCGCAGCCCTGCGCGTCGGCCGGGCATTGGTGCGGGCTCAGCCCGCGTCTTCCATGCGCACTTCGTCGTCGCGACGCTGCACACCCTGTTCGCCTTCGGTGCGCGCCAGCCGCCGTTCCCGCACGAAGCGCTCCAGCGTCGTTTCGGTGGGCGGCAGGAAGGACACGTGGTGGATGTCCCCTTCGGGCGCGGATTGCGCGCCGGACGTGACCACCACCCGCGAGGCATCGCAGTCCACATGGACAGCGAGTTGCCGCGCGAATTCCCCCGCCGAAATGCGCTCGCGCGGAACGAAGTTCAGCCCGCCTTCGGCGCCATCGAGCAGCAGGTCGAGCACGCCATCGAGCAGGTCGGGCCCGTACACGCTGTGCCAATGCGCATGCCCGTCGATCTCGGCGCTGCCGCCGCTCTCCAGCGCATCGATCCAGCGCACCGGCTCGGCCTGCGCATCCCACGGCGTGAACACCGGCCCCGTCCGGGCCACCAGCACACCCGGCAGCGACAAAGCCTCGGCAGCGAGGCCGGGACCGAACGCGGACGTGAACAGCGCGCAGGGCACCTGCTCGCGTGCACAGATCTGCGCCACGGAACTGCGTGCGCCCAGCGCGTCCGGATCGCGCAGGCGCGGCCCGGCGAGGCCTTCACGGTCGCGCGTGTCCAGCACGGCCCAGGGCTGCAGCCCGCGGATCGACGCGGCGAGTTCGCCGGTGTTGCGCACGTAGTGCAATGCACGGGTCTCGCAGGCCCGCACGGCCAGGTGGGTGAGCGGCCCGTCGTCGCCCACGATCAGCAGCGGCTGCGGACCGTCCGGAATGCGGTCCTCGGGCCGCATCTCGTAGCGCTGGCGGCGCGGCTCGCCCAGGCGCGCGCGCCGCCACCAGCCCTTGGCATGCAGCGGCGGCACGTGCACCGGTTGCCCGTGGGCCAGGCGCCGCAGCACGCGGGCCATCAGCGTCGGGCGCGGCTCGCCGCTGCGCACGTCGAACACGCCCGGCTCGTAGTGGCCGGCGAAGCGCGTGACCATGCGGTTCCAGTCATAGGAGCCGAGCAGCGCCCAGGCCGTCACGGCGCGCAGGTCCATGCCGCCCGCGCGCAGCTCCTGCGCGTTCTGCCACACCTCGACGAACCAGCGCACCTGCTCGTCGCGCGTGGCGCCGTTGTGGCATTCGGTCACCGCGATCGGCAGGTGATAGCGCTCCCAGGCCTGCTGCAGCAGGGCGGGCAGGCCCAGCGGCGGCTCCTTCATGTGGCGCACCGCGTCGATGTCGACGTAGGCGACGCCGGCGCAGTTGCCCAGGTCCTTGTCGGCGACCGAGCGGTTGGGATACAGCGCGATGCGGTGGTCCAGCAGGCGCTCGCTGGAGAGGTAGTGGTTGATGCCGATGATGTCGGGCGGGCACGGATCGTCGGCGATCGCGCGCAGCCGGTCTTCGAGGCCGAACGCGCACAGCCGCTCCCACAGCGGGTGGCCGGGCACGACCATGCCGCAGAGCAGGTCCCATCCCATCCAGCGCCGCTGGTTCTGGAAATCGGCCTCGCACTTCAGCGGCTCGGTCGCGTGGCAGTAGCCCAGGTCGTCGGTCTGCACCAGGCGGGCATCGGGATTGACGGCGCGGATGGCGTGCATCGACAGCCGGGTCGCATCGATCTCGTTGACCAGGGCGCGCCAGAACAGGCCCTCGTCCACCGTGTGCGGATACCAGTAGCCGTACAGCGCGCTGAAGCGCGCCGTGGTCAGCGGCTCGTTCACCGGCGTCCAGTCGCGCACCCACGGATAACGGCGGGCCACGGCCGCCGCGTGCCTGGCCAGGCCGGTGGCGAAGCTGTCCTGCAGCAGGTCGGTGTAGTGCGGCCCGCTGCCGTGATGGCAGAGCGTGAGGATGGGGTCGATCCCCAGGCGCTGCAGTTCGGGCAGGCGCTCGTCGGTCCAGCAGAAGTCGCACTGGTCGGGGTCGTCGGGGGACATCCGCTCCCACAACGCGGGGTAGCGCAGCGAGCGCACGCCCAGCCCGGCGAAGAGCGCCAGGTCCGCCAGCCGGTGCTGGTGGCCGCCGAAGAGGGTCTGGTCGTACCAGCCGTCCTGGACGCGGTTGACGGTGCATTCGTAGCCGCCCCAGAGTTCCAGCGCGGTCGTCCTGTTGTTGTTTCGGTCCTGCATGCCTGCATGGTCATTGCAGCGGCCCGTTGGACCTTGTAGGACCCTGCTGTCGGGCGCAGCAGCCGCTTTCCCGAGCGTGGCGGGGAGGAACGCGCCTCAGCCGCCGTTGCGTCCTACCTCGCCGTCGTCGCCTGCCTACGCCACCGTTCGGACACGCGAGCTTCAGGCGTGGCCGGGCGTGCGCACGTGCGCGGCCTCGGCCGGCGCGGGCGCAAGCTCCGCCTGCCGCGCCGGGATCGCGTCGGTCCAGCGCTGCACGTCTTCCGCCGTCATGGTGCTCACTTCCGTGAGGCGGCCGTCGACGTAGCCCAGCTGCTCCACGTCGTGCAGGTACTGCTCGCGCGACAACAGCGTGCCGGCGCAGACATGCGGATCTTCCGGCGGCGGCAGCCGCACGTCGGCGGACAGCTTGCCCAGCAGCGTCTCCATCACCCAGCGCGGGATGCGATGCCGCTCGCCGGGGTAGATGAAGCCGAACAGCGTGAGGTGCGCCAGCAGCACGCGCCAGTGCGCGCCGAAGCGGTCCACCATCTTCTTCCAGTCGATGTGCTCCGCGTTGGCCTGGATGATGTGCGCCACATCGGCGCCGTCATAGCGCTCGCGCTCCATGATGAAGGCCTTGGACAGCAGGCCGTCCTCCATGTTCACCACCTTCACCGGCACCCCCAGGATGTCCGCCTCGGCGTTGTCCTGGAACCAGCGCTCGTCCACGGGCGTGAGCCCGTTGCCCGAATTGAAGATGAGGTCGATGAAATCCTCCCCCGCATAGACCTTGGCCAGCCAGTGCGGGTAGGTCATCTCGGCGGGCCACCCTTCGGCTTGCATCAGCGCGGCGACGCGGTCGTAGTCCTGCCGCTTGATGAACAGGTCCAGGTCCTTCGTCGAACGGCGGATCCCGGTGAAGCAGGCGTGCGCGAAGGCGCCGCCGACCAGGAAAGGCACTTGCGCATCCACCAGGATCTGCAGCGCCCGCCGGTAGAACGCGGCCGTGGCGGGAGCCACTTCTTCTTCGAGCGAAGGTGCGAGGGGAATGGTCGAACACATAAGGATTGCAATGTACGCACGAGCAGCCAGGGCCGCTCTCGGCCGACAGGCCGACAGGGCGGAGGCGCGCTCCGCGGTCATCGTCGGCCTTCACCTACACCACCCCGCAGGGATGGACGATGCGTCACGCCAGCGCGCAACGGCAGCATGGCGGCTGTCTCATCCAAGAAGAACCCATGGCACCCACCGCCAGCAGCGTCCGCTTCGCCGTCGTCGGCGACATCCACGTCACCAAGGAGTCCGCGGGGACCTTGCGTGCCTTCTTCGCGCAGGCCTCCGACGCGGCCGATGCGCTGCTGCTGTGCGGCGACCTCACCGACTACGGCACGGCCGAAGAAACCCAGGTGCTGGTGGACGAACTGGCGGGCGTGAAGGTGCCGATCGTCGCGGTGCTGGGCAACCACGACTTCGAATCCGGCACCCCCGAAGTGGTCACCGAGATCCTGCAGAAGGCCGGCGTGCGGGTGCTCGATGGCGAGGCTTGCGAGATCGAGGGCATCGGCATCGCCGGCGCCAAGGGTTTCTGCGGCGGCTTCGGCCGCGGGTCGCTGGGCGCCTGGGGGGAGCCGGTGATCAAACTGTTCGTGCAGGAGGCCCAGCAGGAAGCGATGAAGCTGGAGAAGGCGCTGGCGAAACTGCGCACGCCGCACCGTATCGCCTTGCTGCACTACTCGCCGATTGCCGGCACGGTGGCCGGCGAGCCGGTCGAGATCTTCCCGTTCCTGGGCAGCAGCCGGCTCGAGGAGCCGCTCCTGCGCTACTCGGTGGACGCCGTGTTCCACGGGCACGCGCACCGCGGGACGATGGAGGGCAAGACCATCAACGGCGTGCCGGTGTTCAACGTGGCGCGGCCGCTGCTGGCGCGCAGCCGCCCGGACCAGCCGCCTTTCCGCCTGTTCGAGCTGCCGCGGGAGAAGGGTGAAGGACCGGTCGCCGCGCCTGCGGCGGTGCGGGAAGTGGCGGTGTCCTAGGCAGCGCCTGAGGCAACGTCGGGGTTCGGCTGGCGCGCTCACCCCGACCTACGACGGGTGGCGATCACTCCAGTTTCATGTCGCGAATGATGGACCGGAACTGGTCCATCTGCCGGCGCAGGATCGCCTCCTGTTCCGCCGGCGAGGAACCCACCGGTTCCGCTCCGAGTTCGACCAGGCGCTTGGCGACATCGGGATGCTTCACCGCGGCCACCACCTCGCGGTGCAGGCGCTCGATGACAGGCCGCGGCGTGCCCGCCGGCGCGAACAACCCGTTCCAGCCTTCGAGCTCCATGCTTGCGAAGCCGAGTTCGCGCACCGTGGGCACGTCCGGGAGCACGGGGGTGCGCCGGGAGCCCGAGGTGGCGATCGCCTTGAGCGTGCCGGCGCGGATCTCGGCAAGCGACGAGGACAGCTGGTCGCCGCCTACCTGGAGGCGACCAGCGAGCAGTTCCTGCTTCAGGGGCGCGGCCCCCTTGAAGGCGATGTGTTCCATGTTGACCTTGGCTTCGCGCTTGAACGCCTCGCCGAGCACGTGCATGGTGGAACCCGGGCCGGTCGAGCCGTAGTTGTATTGCAGCTCGGGCTTCGCGCGCAGCAGTGCGGCCAGGTCGCGCAGGTCCTTGACCGGGACGCTGGGTGCGGTGGTCAGCACGAAGGGCACGTACACGGCAATCGAGATGCCGGCGAAATCCTTTTCCGCATCGAACGGCGAACGCTTGGCCAGCGTCTGCGCCACCGAAGACAGCGGGAAGGTGAGGTTGTGCATCAGGATCGTGTAGCCGTCCGGCGGCGCCTTGGCCACCACGTCGGCGCCGATCGCGCCGCCGGCGCCGGCCCGGTTTTCCACCAGCACGGGCTGCCCCATGCTCTCGGACATGCGCTGCGCCACCAGGCGCGCGACGATGTCGGTGGTGCCGCCGGCCGGGAAGGGCACGATCATGCGGATCGGCTTGGCGGGGAAGGCCTGCGCGAAGGCGGCGGGCGCGGTGAAGGCCGCGAGCATCGAGACAGCCGCCGCCGCAAGAAGTGCGCGGCGCGATGTGAATGACTGCATGGAAAGTCCCTTGGTGGTGGCGAGCGGCCCGCTGGCCGCGCAGGGATGCTAGTTCCGCGTCGGCATGCGACCGGTGCGGGCATTCCCTAGGCGGGCTGGCCAGCCAACGGATTGCGACGTCCTCGCAGCAGTCGTAGGAGCTCGCCTACGGTGGCCGGAAAGCGCAAGCTGGACAATCCGCGCAACACTGGCCGTGGCCAGGCCTCGACTGCGACCGCACGGAGCGACCCCATGCCCACTTCCGAAACGCCCGCATCGCCGCCGCTCGGCGTGCTGCTGGCCGCCTTCCTGCTCGCGCTGCTGGGCACCTGCGTGCTGGCGGGATGGGCGTTGCAGCAGGAACCCATGGTGCGGATCTTCCCCGGCAGCACCGCAATGGCGATCAATACCGCTGCCATGTTCCTCGCCGTCGGCCTGGGGCTGGCGGCGACGTGCTGGCCTTCCCGCGCCACGGGCAGGGTCCTCACCGTGATCGCCACCGGGCTGGTGCTCTGGCCGGCGCTGATCCTGCTGCAGCACGTGAGCGGCCTCGACCTGGGCATCGACTGGGCCGCCATCCACCAGCGCCTCGGCGATGGCCATGCGAAACCGGGCCGCACGGCGCCGAACGCATGCATCGGCTTCCTGTTGTCCGGCATCGTGCTGTTCATCGCCAGGGATGGCATTCCCGCCGCAGCCCGCGTGCGACTGGCGCGGGGACTGGCGCTGGTGGTGCTCGCGATCGGGCTCAGCGCCTTCGTCGGCTACCTGCTGCAGCTCGAGCTGCTGTACCGGGTCGCCAGCTACAACCAGATGGCGGCCCTGACGTCGCTGGGCATGTCGTGCGTCGGGGCGGGCCTGCTCGCCCTGGCCATCGGATGGCGCGACACGCTGCCGAAGCGGCTGCCGGACGGCGCCCAGGTCACCTGGCGGGCGGCTGCCCTGCTGTCGACATTCGCACTCGGCGCCGGTCTCCTGGCTTTCGGCCTGCTGAAGGACAGCTACCAGCGTTCGGCGGCGCAGAACCTCGCACAGAACGCGGCGCGCAGTGCGGCGGGCATCACGGCCGTGCTGGACAAGACCATGCTGCTGGACACCGCGGTGGCGAGCCGCCCCGCGCTCGCCGCCGTACTGGCGCGGCTGGGCCGGGATCCGGCCGACGCGACGTCCCGCGAACAGTTGCGCGCGGAGGAGCTGACCTACCGCGCGCTCGGCTACACGGGCATCCGCTTCCTCGGTGCCGACAACCAGGAGCTGGGCGCAGCCGGGGCGCTGTCGCGTGTCCCCTCGGCCGTGGCTCCGCTCGGCGGCTCCGGCGTGCAGGCCTCCCTGCTCTGGGATGCGGGGTACCGCACGCGCAGCGAGCACGAGATCCGCCAGGCAGGTGCCGTGGTGGGTCGCCTCGTGCTGGAGCGACCCTTGCCGGAACTCACGGCTTTCGCGGAGGCCGCCCAGCAGGTCGCCAGCACCAGCGACCTGGTCCTGTGCTTTCGCGACGGGCAGCAGGTTGCCTGCTTCCCGAGCCGCTTCTATGAAAACGCGGCGCGCTACCCGATGTTCGGACGCGACGGCCAGCCGGCGCTGCCGATTGCCCGCGCCTTGCTCGGACAGCAAGGCGTGCAGTCCCTCAAGGACCCGCGCGGGGTCGCGGTGCTCGCCGCCTATGCGCCGGTGGGTCGCTATCCGCTGGCCATCGTGGACAAGATGGAGACGCGCGAGCTGTACGTGCCGCTGCGCGACACGCTGCCCCTGCTGGCGGGCATGGTCCTGCTGCTCGTGCTGGCGGGCACGCTGATGTTGCGGCGCTGGGTGCGCCCCATCGTGCAGCGGCTCGTGCGTGAACGCGCCCGGGCCGCGGCGGTGCTCGACAACTCCATCGACGCCTTCGTGGCACTCGACGAGCAAGGGCGCATCACCCACTGGAACGAGCAGGCGCAGAGGCTGCTCGGATGGGCGCCGACGCAAGCGCTCGGCCGCGACGGCGCCGAGTTGCTCGGCCTGGACGATGCCGATACGCGCTCCGCCCGCGCGGCGCCCCGCCGGCGCCTGCAGTCACAGGTGCGCGACATGCAGGGCACCCTGTTGCCGGTGGAGCTGTCCGTCGCCACGGTGGAGGGCCAGGAAGGGCTGGCCACGAGCATCTTCGTGCGCGACCTGCGCGAGTCGCGCGAGCGCGACCGGCAGCTCGCGCAGACGCGCGAAGCCCTGGTGCAGGCGCAGAAGCTGGATGCGATCGGCAAGCTCACCGGCGGCGTGGCGCACGACTT
>DATAGN010000473.1:0-2408 GCA_036263715.1 Ramlibacter sp. | reverse complement strand
CGGCGAGCTCTATCTCACACGGCGCAACGTGGTTCAGAAGAGGTCAGCCACGGGTGCGCTGACGACGGTGGCGGGTGCGTCCAACGCCGGCGGGATCGTCGACGGCCCCGTCGCCGCTGCACGCTTCCAGGCCCTCGAGGGCATCGTCGATGCGACCGGGAACGTGTACCTTGTCGACGAAGGACGGCTGCGCCAGATTTCGGCCGCCGGTGCGTTCCCGTCCCGACGCCGGCGCAGTGGGCGCAGTGGGCGGCGTCGCATTCGACGGCGGCGGCAACGTTTACCTGGCCAGTACCGGGGCGCACGTCATCGAGAAGCTCGGTCCCTCTGGTGAACGCAGTGGGTGGGCGGGCCGCCCCGCCGCCCTCGCCTCGCACGATGGCGTCGGCGAGGCCGCCAGCTTCCAGTTTCCCCAAGCGATCGCCGTGGATGCGCAGGGCAATGTCTTCGTCGCGGACAACGCCCTTGCGATCCGCAAGGTCGCCGCCGACGGCAACACCACGACAGTCGTGCCGCGGCCGGCGGACGCCTGGAGCTGATTGCCAGGGGCCTGGCAACCGATGCTGCGGGCAACCTCCATGTCGCCGATTCGTACCGGGAATCGATCCGCAAGATCACGCCTGCTGGCGTGATGACGACCCTGGCAGGAGGAGGCGCCTTCGTGGGACGTTGCAGCCACGGCCGACGGCACGGTGTACGCCGCCGACGTCATGGCCCGGTCCATCCGCAAGATCACTCCCGACGGGACGCAGACGCTGCTGGCAGGCAGCGGCTTCCACCTGGGTCCTGCGGCAGATGGTGCAGGCAGCGAGGCGCGGTTCGGTCCCTTCAGCAAGATCTTCCTGGATCCCGCAGGCAACGTCCTGGTCTCCGGAGGCACGGAAGGCTTGCGCAAGGTGACGCCGGCCGGCGTGGTCACCACGCTTCGCGCGCCGGAGAACAGCCTCTGGCACGTCGCAGACTCCGCCGGCAACCTGTACGGAACGGACGGTCCCGGCACGCACGTGATCAGGCTCACTCCCGGCGGAGAGCTCGGCACGGTGGCAGGTTCTGCCGCATCGGAGGGCGTGCGGCTCGGCGCATTGCCGGGCAGCCTCGGGAGGATCGAGGACATCGCCGTCATGGTCCGCGGCGCCGGCGCGAACGCAACCAGGCTCTTGCTGCTGTCGGAGGGCTCGGTGCTGCTGGTCACCATCAACGACTGACCGGCAGCCCGAGAGGCATTGCCGGGATCGCGCGGCGGAGGTCGCTCACGACGCGTTTATTCACGCTCCCGGCCTGCTGAGCAGGGACCGCCTACGTGCACGGTCGGGCTGGGCGCACACGTGCGCGGCCGTTCGCCTATGGCGCCGGCGCACGCACCGGGCTGGAATGGCAGCAAGCGAAGCCCCGCTTCGCGCACAGGAGCAACACCATGAAGAAGTTCATTCGATTGGCCGCGGCCGCAGGCGCGCTTGCCGTCGCCGGAGCGGCCTCCGCCCAGATCTACGGATATGGCCAGACCTACGGCTACCCGGCATACAGCACGCCGAGCCAGCCCGCGGTGGTGGCAGGCACGGGCTACGGGGCGTACGGCTATGGCACCAACAACGGCTACTACGGCAACAACGGCTACAACAACCACAACAACTACCCGGCGACCCAGAACCAGGTGTACGTGGACCAGTACGGCCGCCAGGTGACGATGGACCAGTACGGCCGGCACGTGTACGTGCAGCCGAGCACCAGCTACGGTGTGGTGGGCTATGACCAGTGGGGTCGCCCGGTCTACGGCAACACCACGACGACCACGACCTACGGCACCACCTACGGCTATTCGGGCCGCGGCTGGGACCGCGACGGCGACGGCGTGGCCAACCACCAGGACCGCTGGCCGGACGATCGGCGCTACCGTTAACTCGGTCTGATTACGTCATTCCCGCGCACGCGGCGCGCGCACGCGGGGATGACGTTGCTCAACGCTTGGCCAGCAGCGGCTGCGTCACGCCGTCCAGCCCCACCAGCGAGACGATGGTGAGGAACTGGCTTTGCGGGCCCAGCCAGGCGTTGACCGGCGAGTACCACTCGCCGGGTCCGTGCGAGCCGCCGCCGATGCCGCCGCTGCCCAGCGTCAGCGCGGGAATGCCCAGGCTGATGGGCAGGTTCGAATCGGTGCTGGAGGCGATGATCGACTTCACCTCGGCGCCCACCGCCGTGATCGCGCGGCGCGCCGCGTGCAGCATGGGCGCATCGAGCGACGAACCGCCGGCCGGACGATCGCCCACCAGCTTCAGGTCCACCTTGATCACGTCGCGCTGCCCCCAGCGCGCGTTCTCCTCCGCCGCCGCTTCACGCGCCAGCGCCAGCATCCGCTCTTCCAGCTTCTTCAGTTCCTCGGCGCTGTTGGAACGCATGTCCAGGCCCAGCTC
>DATAGN010000472.1:0-6605 GCA_036263715.1 Ramlibacter sp. | reverse complement strand
GGCGCACGGCATCATCATCGTCACGCCCACGCACTGGTACCAGGCCACGAGCCCGCTGAAGCTGATGATGGACCGGCTGGTGTGCGCCGACGGCGGCAATCCCGACCCGACGCGCACCCAGGGCAAGGACCCGGCGCTCGCGAAGAAGGTGGAGCTCGCGGGCTGGGACTATCCCAAGCACCTCGCCGGCCGCACCTATGGGCTCGTGGTGCACGGCGACGTGGCCGGCATCGAAGGCACGCGGCGCGCCATGTCCGACTGGCTGGACTGGATGGGGCTCGTCGATGCCGGCACGCAGGCCCGCCTGGACCGCTATGTCGGCTACTACGAACCCTATGCCACCAGCCATGCGGCCCTTGACGGCGATGCGGCGGTGCAGGAGGAAGTGCGCAACGTCGCCCGTGCGGTCGTGAATGCAGTGGCGCAGTTGCGCGACGGTCGACTCAGCGCGCCGGATCGACACTTGAAGCGGCCCCGCGTGAAGTGATTCGCGCTCGGTCAGCCAGCGGAGATGGGGTCCAGGAAAGCGACGCATCGAGAGGCACGAGCGCCGCGCCAGGGGCCGTGCGGTGTGCGCCCGCGTTCGGGACGGGGCCTGGAAGTCCGGCTCCGGCGCCGCAGCGCGGCTACGAGCGCGCGTAGCGCATATCGAGCCGCGCGTACGTCTCATGCTCGCGACATCTGTTTGGCGGAGCGTTGGCCCGCGTGCGGCCAACGCGCAGCGAGTTATGTCGCGGGCGGCGTTGGAGCCGGACTTCCAGGTTGCCCCGAGCGTCAGCGAGCGGGTCCCCGTCACGGCGGGCGTCACCGCGCGGCACCTGGCGTGGCGCGGAGCTTCCGGAAGGCAGGGGAGCCCCCCCGCCTCCGCGGGGATGACAGCTTTACGGACTCAGCCGCCCGAAAGCCAGCAGCGTTTCCGTGTCCGTGCGGTACATCTTCAGCAGCGGCCCTTCGTCCAGCGCGCCCGCCTTCTGCAGCACGCTTTCCACCGGCAGCTTGATGCCGCTGATGTGCAGCGTGATGCCGCGCTCGGCCAGCAGCTTGCGCATCTGCGCGAACATCTCCACGCCGGTGGCATCGACACGGTTGATCGGCTGCGCGAACAGGCACACATGCTGCACGTCCGGATTCGCCGCCAGGTGTTCGGCGACGGCGCGCTCCATGGCCGAGGCCGACGCGAAGTCGAGCTCGGCGTCCATGCGCAAGGCGTACAGGTGCGAGGCCAGCGGCGGCAGTTTCCACAGGTGGCGGTCGCGCAGGCTGCCATCCGGGTGCAGGCCCACCTCGATGATGCGCGGGTGCAGCCGCAGGTAGAGGAAGTGCGCCAGCCCGATCAGCACGCCGGTGAGCACGCCCCAGTAGATGCGCGGCGCGGTGAGGATGGTGACGGCGAAGGTGGCGCCGGCCGTGAGTGCCTCCACCTTGTCGATCTGCCACAGGTTGGCGAAGGTCTTCGGCTTGAACAGGCTCGACACCGCGGCGATCACCACGGCCGCGAGCACCGCCTTGGGCACATGCGACAGCGGCTGCGTCAGGAACAGCAGCACCAGCAGCACGAAGCCACTGGCGATGACCGTGGCCCAGCCCGTCTTCGCGCCCGAGTACAGCGTGAGCGCCGACCGCGAGAACGACGTGCTGGTCGCGAACGAGCCGGAGAACGCGGCCGCGAGCTTGCCCACGCCCTGGCCGACCAGGTCCTGTCCCGCGTCCCAGCGCCGACCTTCACGCTGGTTCTCGATCTTCGCACTGGCCGCCATCTCCAGCGAGCTGACCAGCGCCAGCACGAGCGCCGGCGCAAGCAGGCCGCTGAACACCTCCCACCCCGGCCAGTCGGGCCAGTAGAAGTCGGGCAGCCCCTGCGGCAACGGGCCCACCACCGCGCCGTTGCGCGAGTAGCCGGTGATCCAGGCGAGCAAGCCGGTGGCCGCCAGCACGATCAGCATGATCGGCAGCTTGGGCGCGACGCGCCTGGCCAGGATGAACAGCGCCAGGCTGGCGACGCCATAGGCGAGCGCCTGCAGGTCGATCCTGGGCGCATGCAGCAGCTGCGTGAGCGGGCCTTCGAGCCCGATCAGGGCGGGCAACTGGGAAGCGATGATCAGCAGGGCGGCCGCCTGGCTGAAGCCGGCCAGCACCGGCGAGCTCACGAGGTTCAGCACCCACGCCGACCCGGTGAGGCCCACGATCAGTTGCAGCGTGCCGGCCAGCAGCGCGAGCCACACGGCCAGCATCACCCAGCTGGCGCTGGCGGGTTGCGCCATGCCGACCAGGGACGCGCCCACCAGCACGCTGCTCAGGGCGGAGGGCCCGGTGGACAGGCGCGTGGAGGCGCTGAACAGGACCGACAGCAGGGCGGGGAGGAAGGTCGCATAGAGGCCGGCCACCAGCGGCATGCCGGCCAGGCCCGCATACGCGACGGACTGCGGGATCATGACCACTGCCACGGTCAGCGCGGAAATCGCCTCGCCGCGCAGCAACTGCGCGCCGGGCCGGGGCCACTGCAGGAAGGGAAGCCAGCGGGACAGCTTGAACATGCGGCGAGTATGCCCGCGCCTTTTGCCGAGGAGCCCAGGCTCCTACCTCTGGGGCATGTCCTTGGTCGAATACCCGAGGCTCACCGTTGCATCTTCGGGAATCGGCGGCATCGTGGCGTTCCACGCCTCCCAGGCATCGCGCATTTCCAGCAGCCGCGCGGGATCGCGGCCGGCGAGGTTGGCGCGCTCGCGCTCGTCCGCGCTGATGTCGAACAGGTAGTCGTGGCCGTCCACCCGCAGGTACTTCCATTTGCCGTCCCGCAGCGCCCGCTGGCCGCGGTGGTTCATGCGCCAGTGCAGCGGACGCGCGAAGCCGCGCGCGGGCTCGCGCAGCACGGGCAGCAGCGACACGCCGTCGAGTGGGTAGGCGGGATCCGCAGTCGCTCCGGCAGCCTCGATGCAGGTGGCGGACCAGTCCATCGTCATGCAATGCTGTGCGCTCACCGATCCCGGCGCGATCACGGCCGGCCAGTGCGCGATCCACGGCACGCGGATGCCGCCTTCGGTGAGGTCCATCTTGCCACCCACCAGGGGCCAGCTGTCGGAGAAGCGCTCCCCGCCGTTGTCGCTGGTGAAGATCACCAGCGTGTCCTGCTCGATGCCGTGCCTGCGCAGCGCCTGCATCACCCCGCCGATGCCCTCGTCCATGTGGTGGATCATGCGTCGGTAGGTGTGGATGTTGCCGCCGTGCAGGTGGAACAGGTTGTCCTTCACCTCCTGCGCCAGGGCTTCGTCGTCGCGCGTTTCCCACGGCCAGTGGGGTGCGGTGTAGTGCAGGCTCAGGAAGAAGGGCGCGTCCTCCCCGGCCATGCGCTCGACGTAATCGACGGCGCGCCGGGAGATCAGGTCCGTGAGGTAGCCTTCCTCCGCGCGCTCCTCCTCGCCGAACCACAGGTCGTGCTGGCCGTTGGAGCTGCAGTGGGTGAAGTAGTCGACGCCGCCGGACATGGGCCCGAAGAACTCGTCGTAGCCGGATCGCAGCGGCCCGAAGGAGGGCGGGTAGCCCAGGTGCCACTTGCCGATGAGGCCGGTGCGGTAGCCGGCCTTCTTCAGCAGCGAAGGCACGGTCGGGTGCTCGCTCGGCAGGCCCAGTGTCTTGCTGCCGCGGCTCCTGCTGTTGATCGGTTCCTCCGCCGCACCGCGCAGCCGGTACTGGTAGCGGGCCGTCATCAGCGCGAAGCGCGTGGGCGAGCACACGGGCGAGTTGGCATAGCCCTGCGTGAAGCGGATGCCCTGGGCCGCCAGCGCGTCGAGCTGCGGCGACACCGGGCCGAAGTCCGCATCGCGGCCGCCGTAGCATCCGAGGTCCGCGAAGCCGAGGTCGTCGGCCACGATGAAGATGATGTTGGGACGCCGTTCCATCACTCCACCTTCATCCCGGTGGCGCGAATCACCTGCCCGTAGCGGTCCGACAGGTCGGCCAGGCGCCGGGTCGCGGCCGCGCCCGTGAGCCCCTCGTAGAACAGGTCCAGCCCTTCGAGCCGGGCGCGTACATCGGCGCGCGCCAGCGCATCGGCCAGTCCCTTCTGCAGCACCTGCACGACGGGCTCCGGCGTCGCGGCCGGCACGAACGCGAGGTACAGCACCTCCTGTTCCAGCTGCGGCACGCCTGCTTCCGCCACCGTGGGCACGTCAGGGGCGAGCGCCGAGCGCTTGCGGCTGGTGACCGCCAGCGCCGTGATCTTCCCGGCCTTCACGTGCGGCAGCATGCCGGGGGTGGCGAGCACGCCCGCATTCACTTCGCCGGCCAGCACCGCCGTCACGGCCGGCGTGTTGCCTTTGTAAGGGACGTGCGTCACCTTGCCGCCGGTGGCCTCCGTGAATACCTCCGCCGCCAGGTGGCCGGGGCTGCCGCTGCCGGCGGAACTGAAGGTCACCGGCTGCCTGCGCGCCGCAGCCACCAGGTCCTGCAGCGTCCTGAAGCCGGTCGACGGATGCACGCCCACCAGCAGGCCGGACGAGGCGATCACCATCAGCGGCCGCAAATCCGCGGGCTTGAAGGGCAGGCCCTTGTAGATGTGCGGGTTGACCGTGAAGGTGCTGTCGATGCCGAACAGCACCATGTAGCCGTCGGGCGGCGACTTGGCCACCGCATCGGCGCCGATGTTGCCACTGGCCCCGGCCCTGTTCTCCACCACGAACGGTTGCTTGAACTGCGCCTGCAGCACGTCGGCGAGCGAGCGCGCGATGATGTCCGACGGGCCGCCTGCCGGGAAGTTGTTGACGATCTTCACGGTACGGGTGGGCCAGGCCTGCGCCTGCGCGAGGGCGGGAAGAACCGCGATCGACAGCAGGGCAACGCAGGCAAGCCGCCGCGGGTAGGGCACTTTCATCCGGGAGCTCCTCTAGTTGGCCTTGATGTCCAGGCGCCGCACCAGCGGCTCCCAGCGGACGATCTCCGCCTGCATCAGCTGCTGCGCCTGCGCGCTGCTGGTGCCCTGGGCCACCAGGTCGCTGGCCTGCAGGCGAGTGCGCATCTCGGGGGATCGCATGATCTCCTGCGCTGCACGTTCGATCTCGGCCAGCGCGGGGGCCGGTGTTCCCCTCGCCACCTGCAGCACGAGGCGGAAGCTCACGTCCAGCCCCGGCTGGTTGAGCGCCTGCGCCAGCGTCGGCACCTCGGGAGCCAGCGGCGATGCCGTGCCGGCAGAAACGGCCAGCGCCTGCAGCTTGCCGGCCTTCACGTGCGGCAGCACCGTGGGGGTCGCGAGGAAGCCGCAGTTCACCTCGCCGGCGAGCACCGCGGTCGTTGCCGGTGCGGGCCCGCGGTAAGGCACGTGCTCCATCTTCGCGCCCGCGGACTGCAGGAACATTTCGGCGGCGAGGTGGCCGGGCACGCCCGGCCCACCCGACGCGTAGGTGAGGCGGCCGCTGCGCGCCTTGGCCACCAGGTCCGCGGCGGTCTTCACGCCGGTACCCGGGTGGCACACGAGCATCTGCGAGAAGCTCGCGATCACCGAGACCGACACGAGCTCGGAGCGCGCATCGAAGCCCGCCTTGTCGTAGACGTGAGGATTCACGGTGAGCACCGTGTCCGGGCTCAGCACCAGGGTGTGGCCATCGGGCTCCGCCTTCGCCGCCGCCGCGGCGGCCAGGTTGTTGCCGGCGCCGGGCCGGTTCTCGATCAACGCGGGCTGGCCGGTGCGCTTGCTCAGGGCTTCGGCGAACAGGCGTGCCGTGATGTCGGAGGGGCCGCCCGGTGGCGAGCCGACCAGGATCTTCACGGGCTTCGTGGGCCACGCCTGGGCGGCCACGTGCAGGGGCAGGCAGGCCGCGAGGGCCACGGCAGCGGACGCCGTTCGGCGCAGGAAGTGCATGGCGTGTTCCTTCATTCGAGGACGATTCCGGTGGCCTTGATCGGCCTTTCCCAACGCGCGAGGTCGGCGCGTTGCGCGGCGGCCAGGTCGGCGGACGTGGATCCGACCGGCTCGTACCCGAGCTTGCGCAGGCTCTCCTGCATCGCGGGGCGGCGGATCGCCGTGGCGACGGCTTGTTCCAGGCGCGCGAGCGTCTCGCGCGGCAGCCGCGCGGGCGCGTACATCGCGAACCAGGCCGTCGCTTCCATCGCGACGCCTTGCTCCTTCAGCGTCGGCACTTCCGGCACCTGCGGGTCGCGCGACGTGCCGGTCACCGCGATGATGCGGACCTTGCCGGCGCGATGCAGCTCCGCGGTCTCGGACACCACGTCGAACTTGTAGCCCACGTGGCCGCCGACCAGCGCGTTGTTGGCGGGAGCACCACCCTGGAACGGCACGTGCGTGAAGGCGACGCCGGTGGCCTGTTCCATCAGCACGCCCATGAAGTGCGGCAGCGTGCCGGAGCCCGGCGTGCCGTAGGTGGCGTTCTTCGGGTCCGCCTTGGCCTTCGCCAGCATCTCGCCGACGTTGCGCGCGTTGGTCGCGGGTCCGGACACCACGCCGAACTGGAAGCGCGCCAGCAGCGAGACCGGCGTGAAGTCCTTCTCCGCGTCGTAGTCGAGCTTCTTGTACACGTGGGGGAACAGGACCATCGGCCCGCTCGGCAGGATGATCACGGTCTGTCCGTCCGGCTTTGCCGTCTTGACGGCCTGTA
>DATAGN010000471.1:0-13920 GCA_036263715.1 Ramlibacter sp. | reverse complement strand
GCAGCAGGCGCACGGACTGGCCCGCAGCGCCAGCGACCGCGCCGAGCAGGGCGGCGCGGTCATGCGGGAAGTGGTGGACACGATGCGGTCCATCCGTGCCAGCTCGGGCAGCATCCGCGACATCATCGGCGTGATCGACGGCATCGCCTTCCAGACCAACATCCTCGCGCTCAACGCGGCGGTCGAGGCGGCGCGTGCGGGCGAGCAGGGACGCGGCTTCGCCGTGGTGGCGGCGGAAGTCCGCAACCTGGCGCAGCGCAGCGCGGACGCCGCGCGCCAGATCCGTGCCCTGATCGCCGACTCCGTGGGCACCGTCGATGATGGTGCGGCGCGCGTCGACGCGGCAAGCCGCTCGATGCAGGAGATCGTGGGTGCGGTTCGCCGGGTGGCGGAGCTGATCGCCGACATGGACGCGGCCAGCCAGGAGCAGAGCAGCGGCATCGACACCGTGAACACGGCGGTCGGCCGCATCGACAGCACCACGCAGGAGAATGCGCGCTTCGTGCGCGGCGCCACGCGCACTGCCGCCGCGCTGCAGGAACGCGCGGTGGCGCTGCAGAACGCGGTGTCCACCTTCCAGCTGGGCGAGGCCGAACATGGGAGCGCGCAGGACGCGGTGCAGCTGGTGAGCCGGGCCTGTGCCTTCCACCGCCAGCACGGACGCGATGCCTTGCTGGCGGACGTGAACCGCCTCGATCTCGGGCAGCTCACCGATCGCGATCTCTATCTGATGATCCTAGCCATCGACGACGGCTGTTTCGTCGCGCACGGCAGCAACCCAGGGCGCATCGGCACCGGCCCGCAGGTGAAGGACGTCGACGGCAAGCACTTCGCCCAGGAGATGGTGCGCGTCGCGCGCGACCGCGGCGAAGGCTGGGTCGACTACAAGTGGGTGCACCCCGTCACGCAGCAGGTGTCCACCAAGAGCGGCTACGTCAGGCGCGATGGCGACCTGGTGCTGGTCTGTTCGGTCATCAAGGCCTGAGGAACGCCCGCCGCCGGGGCGGGCGCTGGTGCGGCAGCGTCAGCGACGCAGCATCCGCGCGAACAGCCATCCCACCGTCAGCGCGGCCCCGATCGCCACCCACGGCTTGCGCGCAGGCAACTGCTCCACGCCTTGTTCGAGCTTCTGCACCGCACCTTGCTCCTGCGACTGTGACTGCGACTGCTGGCCCTGCGAGCCCGACTCCGGCGTACCCGGAACCCAGCCGTCCGCGTACACGATGTCCGCGTCCTCCACCACCATGACCTGTGCGTCGTCGTCGCGCTCGTCGCCGGCCAATTCGTAGCCGACATCGGGCAGGTGCGTGTCCCCGGTGAGCTTGAGTCTGTTCTTGGGAGAAGGCATGTGTTCCGTCCTTGGTATGTTCAACCAGCCCAATCTAAGGCGGGCCGGCCCTGCGCGGCGTAGGAATCGGGCATGCGCTGCGTGCGGAACGCGCTTTCAGGACCTCGACGTGCCGCGGCCTTAGGGTCGAGCCATGGAAGCTGCAGCAATGAAGGAGTACCTGGACGACCTGCGGCAGCGCTTCTGCCAGCAGCGCGGCGGCAAGCCGGCCGACTACATCCCGGCGCTCGCCGAAGTCGACCCGGACCTGTTCGCGCTGGCGATCGTCACCGTCGGGGGCGAGGTGTTCGAGGCGGGCGATGCGGACGCGGTGTTCACGATCCAGTCCATGTCCAAGCCGTTCACGTACGGCCTGGCGCTGGAGACGCTGGGGCGCGCCGTGGTGCGGCGCAAGGTGGGAGTGGAGCCGACCGGCGAGGCCTTCAACTCCATCCTGGAGCTCGAGGAGGAAGTGCACCGGCCGTACAACCCAATGGTGAATGCCGGCGCGATCGCGGTGGCGGCCCTGCTGCACGGCGCCGATCCCGCCGCTGGCGCGCAGAACGCGCTGCGCATGATGGAGGCGTACCTGGGGCGGGTGCCGGAGGTGGACCGCGGCGTGCTCGAGTCCGAACTGGCCAACGCCGACCGCAATCGCGCCATCGCGCACCTGCTGCGGCACTTCCGCGTGATCCACGGCGACATCGACGAAGCGTTGCGCCTGTACTTCCAGCAGTGCTCGGTGCGCGTGCGCACGCGCGACCTGGCCGCCATGGCTGCCACGCTGGCCAATGGCGGCGTGCAGCCGTTCACGGGGCAGCAGGCGGTGAAGAAGGAGTTCGTGCGCGACATCCTCGCGCTGATGTTCACCTGCGGGATGTACGACGCGGCCGGGCGCTGGGCGTACGACGTGGGGCTGCCCGCCAAGAGCGGCGTCAGCGGCGGCATCCTGGCGGTGGTGCCGGGCCGCATGGGGCTGGCCGCCTATTCGCCGTCGCTGGACCCGCACGGGCACAGCGTGCGCGCCATGGAGGCGTTCAAGGCCTGGGCCGAGGACTGGGGGCTGAGCCTGTTCGCCTGACCCCGGCCCGCGCGATCACACGGCGGCGATCACCTGGATTTCGACCATCAGCCCCGGGTCGGCCAGGTGCGCCACTTCCACCATCGTGCTGGTGGGCAGGTTGTCCTTGAAGAACTCCTCGCGCGCCGCCACGATCTGCTTGAACTCGCGGATGTCGGTCGTGTAGACGGTGGTCCAGACGATGTCGGAGAGCTTGCCGCCGGCGGCCGTGAGGCTCTTCTCGATGTTGCGGATGCACTGGCGCGTCTGCTCCAGCATGCTGCCGGTGCCGACCTGCTGCCCTTCGCCGTCGCGGGACACCTGGCCCGACACGAAGATCAGGCCCTTGGGCTGGTCGACCCGCACGAAATGGTTGTAGACCGTGGCGCGCACGTTCTTCATGCCGGGCGGGTTGCCGCGCGTGATGTTGGTCATGGTGTCTCCTCAGTCCGATGTGATGTTGGCCGCCTGGATGATCGCGGCCCAGCGTTTCTGCTCCTCGGCCGCCACCGCCGCGAACTGCGCGGGCGTGTTGCCGATGGGCTCGTAACCCATCTCGGTGAGCCGCTGGCGCACGTCGGCCTGCGCCAGGATCTTGGTGACCTCGCCGGCGACGCGGTCCACGATGGGCTGCGGCGTGCCGGCGGGGAAGAGCAGCGCCTGCCAGTTGAGCGCCTCGTAGTCGCGCAGGCCGAGCGCCTCGCCCACCGTGGGCACGTCCGGCAGCGCCGCCGAGCGGCGCTTGCCGGTGACGGCCACGGGCCGTACCTTGTCGGCCTTGATCTGGGTGACGGCGCCCTGCATCCCCGAGACCATCGCCGGCACGCGGCCGCCGATCACGTCCGTGAAAGCCGGCGGGCCGCCCTTGTAGGGCACGTGATTGAGCTGCACGCCGGCCATGCGCACCAGCAGCTCGCCGGCCAGGTGCTGCATGCTGCCGACGCCGGAGGAGGCGTAGTCGATCTTGCCGGGATTGGCCTTGGCTTGCGCAACCAGGTCGGCCATCGTCCTGCCGGTAAAGCCGGGGCCGACGACCCACACGTTGTGCGAAGCGGTCAGCTGCGTGATCGGCGCGAAGTCACGCACGCCGTCGAAGGGCTTGCGCCGGCTCACCAGCGGCGCGGTGATCGTGTCGATGGCGCTCAGCAGCATCGTGTAGCCGTCGGGCGCGGCGGTCTTGACCATCTCCGCGCCCAGCATGCCCGCGGCGCCCGGCTTGTTGTCGACGACGACCTGCTGGCCGAGCGCCGTGGACACGCTCCGCGATGAAGCGCGCGATGGTGTCCGAGCCGCCGCCGGCGGCTTGCGGCACGACCAGGC
Organism: Ramlibacter sp.; assembly: GCA_036263715.1. Classification (GTDB taxonomy): domain Bacteria; phylum Pseudomonadota; class Gammaproteobacteria; order Burkholderiales; family Burkholderiaceae_C; genus Ramlibacter. The sequence continues at coordinate 10,213 of DATAGN010000471.1, read as the reverse complement.
GGATCGGCTTGGAGGGATAGGTCTGCGCCTGCACGGGCAGCGTTGCAGTGCAGGCGAGCAGGAGCGCAGCGAGCGTGAGCTGGCGGCGGGAGCAGCGGGGCATGGTGGGGTCCTTGGCGGTACGTTGCGATGGTGCGTGTGGATCGTGCGGGGCTCAACCCGGAAGACCCTATGCAGCCAAAGTACGCAATGCAAGGGGGGTGCCAGCTCCGGGGCGTGCACGCGGCGTCGTGAATGCGCAACCCTCGCCCGAGTGCACGTCGACGGCACTGCAGGGCTTGCCTAGGATGCCGCGCAACAACAGGGGGATCGGGTGGCAAGAAGGAAGAAGCAGAGCGTCGCCGACGACATCGTCGCGATCGTCAGTCGGCTGCCGTGGTGGGGCGGGCTCCTGCTGGCACTGGTTTCGTACTTTGTCTTCCACGCCATCGCTTCGTCACCGCAGCCGAAGATGCTGAGGCCAGAGGAGGTCGGCGCTGCGTTGCCGGGCATGTGGTTGCGGTGGGTGGCTTTTGCGTTTCAGTTTGCCGTGCCCTTTCTTTGCGTACTAGGAGCCGCGGTTTCGTTTTTCACGCGCAGGAAGCGTCTTGTGCTGGTCGAGAAGACCACCGCCTCACCCTCCGCCCACGCATTGAACAACATGTCATGGCAGGAGTTCGAAGTGCTCGTCGCCGAGTCCTTCAGGCTCCAGGGCTTCGATGTGGTCGAGACCGGGGGCGGCGGTGCAGATGGGGGAGTTGACATGGTCGCGCGCCGCGGCAAGGAAACCTTCCTCGTGCAATGCAAGCAGTGGCGCGCCTTCACCGTCGGCGTTGACGTCTTGCGTGAGTTGTATGGAGTGATGGCAGCGCGCGGTGCGGCTGGCGGCTTCGTCGTGACTTCCGGGAAGTTCACGAGTGATGCCGTTGCATTTGCCGAAGGGCGCAACGTCCGCCTCGTCGATGGACAGCGGCTGTTCGGCCTGCTGCAGCAGGCGAAGGCTGCGAAGCAGAAGGCCCGCGCCTCGACGCCGACCGTTGCGAAAGCGAGCGTGGCGCCCGCGGCTACGGCCCCGCTGTGCCCCGTCTGCAATTCCGCGATGGTCCGGCGGACTGCGAAGAAGGGCAGCAATGCAGGTGCGCAGTTCTGGGGATGTTCCGGATTTCCCCAGTGCCGCGGCACCCGCTGAAGCTCAGGGCCCCTTCTTCACCTTCCCCTTGGGGATCACGGTCGTCATGGGCGGCATCGGCCGGTCGCTGCCGGTGGACTCCTTCGGCGGGGAGTTGTCCTTCTTCGGCTTCTTGGACATCTTGTTGCTGCGCTGTTCGCCCTTGGGCATGGGAGCTCTCCTTGTAGAGCTCCCAATGTAGCAGCGCCGCGGTCGCCCTTCAGCCGACGCGGCCCGTCGCCGCCGCAGTCGTGCCGACCAGCACGTGCACCGCCGTGCCGGGCTTAAGTGCTTTCAGCGCGACTTCGGGCCGCAGGAATTGCAGCGACAAGGTCCGTTCGCCGGGCGTGGCGAAGACCTGTGCAGCGGGCTGCGGCAGGCGCGCGGTGAAGCCTTGCTGCCCCAGGAGCACGGTGCAGCGACGGTCCTGCGCATTCACCGATGCGAGCAGGCCAGGGGGCAGCGCGAGCACCTGCGCGTGCACCTGCAGGTCTTCGACGAACGCAATGCCCGTCGGGAATTCGCGCGAGGGCGGCGCCTTCACCTTGATCTTGCGCAGCAGCCAGGCCACGAGGTTGCCGATCACGGGCAGCCACAGCACCAGCATGAGCGTCCCGACGTCGCGCAGTGTGGAGGGCTCCGGCGCCATCGTGCGGATCACCGCGCCCGACGCGGCGAGCACCAGCAGCGCGATCATCACCGCGCGGCGGCGGGCGGGGGTGGCGACGAAGAGAGCCATGGCTGGCTACTTCGCCCAGCCGTCCTTCAACCCCGTCACCCGGTTCAGCACCGGCATCTCCCCGGCCCGGTGGTCCTTCCGGTCCGCCACGAAGTACCCGTGCCGCTCGAACTGGAACTTGTCGTCGCCCTGCGCCTTCGCCACCGAAGGCTCCACGTACGCAGTCACCACCTTCAGCGATTCCGGGTTGATCTCCTCCAGGAAATCCTTGTCGCCGGCGCCAGGCTGCGGCACGGCGAACAGGCGGTCGTACATGCGCACTTCGGCCTTCACGCCATCGGCGACGCCGACCCAGGTGATGTTGCCCTTCACCTTCACCGCGTCCGCGCCCGGCGTGCCGCTCTTGGTGTCGGGAACGAGTCGCGCCTGGACCTCAGTGACGACACCAGAGGCATCGCGCGTGGCGCCGACGCACTCCACCACATACCCGTACTTCATCCGCACCTTGTTCCCCGGGAACAGGCGGAAGAAGCCCTTGGGCGGCGTCTCCTCGTAGTCGCCGCGCTCGATCCACAGCTCGCGTCCGAACATGAACTCGCGCCGCCCACGTCCCGCGTCATGCGGATGCACGGGCGCGGAGCAGGGCTCCAGGTGGCCGGCACCCATCACCTGGTCCCAGTCGGTGATGACCATCTTCACCGGGTCCAGCACCGCCATCGCGCGCGCTGCCTTGGGGTCGAGGTCGTCGCGCAGGGCGCCTTCCAGGACCGAATAGTCGATCCACGAGTCCGCCTTGCTCACGCCGATGCGCTCGGCAAACAGCTGCAGCGCCTCGGGCGTGTAGCCGCGCCGGCGCAGGCCCACGATGGTCGGCATGCGCGGGTCGTCCCAGCCGGTGACATGGCCTTCGTCGACCAGCTGCCGCAGCTTGCGCTTTGACGTGACGACGTACGTGAGGTTCAGCCGCGCGAATTCATACTGGTGCGGCCGCGGCGTGTTGACCAGCCCACCCTCGGCGAGCCGATCGAGCAGCCAGTCGTAGAAGGGCCGCTGGTCCTCGAACTCCAGCGTACAGACGCTGTGGGTGATGTTCTCCAGCGCGTCCTCGATCGGGTGCGCGAAGGTGTACATCGGGTAGATGCACCACTTGTTGCCCGTATTGTGGTGCTCCGCATGCTTGATCCGGTACAGCGTCGGATCGCGCATGTTGATGTTGGGGCTGGCCATGTCGATCTTCGCGCGCAGCACCGCCTTGCCGTCGTCGAGCTTGCCGTCGCGCATCTCGCGAAAGCGCTGCAGGTTCTCGTCGATGCTGCGGCTGCGATACGGGCTGTCGATCCCGGGCTTGCCGAAGTCGCCGCGGTTCACGCGCATCTGCTCGGGCGTCTGCTCGTCGACGTAGGCCAGGCCTGCTTCGACCAGGTACTCCGCGGCGCGGTACATGAAGTCGAAGTAGTCGCTGGCCTGGTACAGGTGGCTCGTGCCCCTGGCGTCCCAGTCGAAGCCCAGCCAGCGCACGGTGTCCTTGATCGCGTCGACGTACTCCTGCTCCTCCTTCTCCGGATTGGTGTCGTCGAAGCGCAGGTGGCAGATGCCCTGGTAGTCGCGCGCCAGGCCGAAGTTCAGGCAGATGCTCTTGGCGTGGCCGACGTGCAGGTAGCCGTTGGGTTCGGGCGGGAAACGGGTGCGGATCTTCGCCGGGTCCGGCTCGCCCGCCTGGTGGTGGGCCGCGTCACCGGGCGATCCGCCCCAGCGCCGCCGTGCGTACGTGCCTTGCTCCAGGTCGCGCTCGACGATGCCCCGCAGGAAGTTGGCGGGCCTGTTCGCAGGATCCTTGTCGGTGGGGGAAGCCATATCGGCGGGATTTTCCCACGCTTGTTGCACTGCAACTTTCGCAGGGTCACCGGCGATGGAATGCACCCGCGTGGCGATGAACGGTTGCCGAGGTTACGAGCGGCAACGTTTTTGACGTCCGCAACGTATGTGTGAAGCGACGGTGCCAGTCAAATGGGCGTCGCGGCCATGCAGTCGCAGGCGTGAGGGGTTGTCGCCACGCAGAACAACCCAGGATCTCCAAGCAATTCGGCCCCGTGCCCACAAGCCCGGGGCCTTCTTTTGGGCCCTTGGGAATGCAGGGGTCTTCGCGCCGTCCCGCGTGAATGGGTTGCCTAACGGTGGTGATCGTCCTTGACGGGGTCGGCCGGTTGCTGCTCCGGCGTCGGGTACGGCTGCGGCATCAGCGACTTCAGCTTGAGCTGGTCGCGCAGGTGAGGCCGCACGCTCTCGGCGCCGTGTCCGCTGTGCCCCTTGGCAGTGGCCCGCTCGACGAAGCCGCGCTGCCTCCCCGGACCGTTCCCTCGTCGTCCGGCGGCAGGTCGCCGGCTTTCCGGGTCGCCTGCGTTCATGGGTTTTCCGTCCTTCATGTCTGTTGTTCCTCTAAGTGGTTAACAGAGTAAGGCCGGTGCAACGCTTTACATGCCGGTGGTGCCCGGCCTTGGGCGTCGGACCCATTCGACCGAGCCGTAGGCTGGGAGCCAGAGGGAAAAATATCTACGGAAAAAAAGAACCCCCAGGTGTTGAGCCTGGGGGTAACAATGCCAGTCGCGGGACGGAGGGCCGGACCAGCTCACCCCGGAGGAGGAGGGGACTCAGAGGAGTCGGGGTGACCGGGACGGAGGGCGCTTTTCTTCTGTGTCGGTCAAAAAGCGCCTTCCGTGCAATTCGATGCCTTGTAGTAGAAGGGTCATGCACGTCATGCCCTGTAGGACATCGCCCACAGCGCCTGACAGACGAGAACCCTAGATGCCGAGGGTCAGAAAAAGAAGCGCAGCACCGCATACAGCAGCACCGAAAGCACGATGGAAATGGCGATGGAACCGGCCCATCCGAGCTTGTTGGAGAAGAAAAAAAACATGGCATGGCCTCCGTCTTGCGAATGCCTTCAGCGTCGCACCGAGGCGTGCACCTGCGCGTCGGCACCGGCCTGACTTGCGCGTCGTCCCGACCCGCCCGCGCGGTGGCTACATCGCCTTGAACAGGTGCTGGTACAGGCGGCTGACCGGCAGTCTTTCCGGGCGGCCCTTCAGCTGCAGGTGCATCTTGCCGCTCTCGTCCCTGTGCACGCCGGCGATGGCCGTGGCCCGCACCACGGTGCCGCGATGCACCTGCCAGAACTCTTGCGCGTCCAGCCGCGGCACCAGTTCCTTGAGCGGCGTGCGGATCAGGACCTCGCCGTCCTCGCAGACCACCCGCACGTACTTGTCCGCGGCCTCGAAGTAGACGACCTCTTCCACCGGCACCATGCGGATGGTCGTGCCTACGCTGGCCTGGATCACCTTCAGTTGTCCCTGTGGCGCGACCGGCGGCGCCTGCAGCAGGTGGCGCAGCTGTGCCAGCGTGGCGTCGAGGTCGCCCGCGCGGCCCTGCCGCTGCGCGAGCACCTGCCGCAAGCGGTCGACTGCCTTCTGCAGCCGCGCCGGCTGCACCGGCTTGACGATGTAGTCGACCGCCTGGGCTTCGAAGGCGTCCAGCGCGTACTGGTCGTATGCGGTGACGAACACCAGCGCCGGGAACGCGTGCCCTGCCGGCCAGGCGTCGGCGAGTTCGGCGGCTGCTTCCAGGCCGCCCAGGCCCGGCATGCGGATGTCGAAGAACAGCACATCCGGCCGCTGGGCCAGGGCCGCATCCACGGCCGAGGCGCCGTCGCCCACCACCTGCAGCACCCGCAGCTCCGGCCAGGCGCGCGCCAGTTCGGCCTGCAGCGCCTGGGCCAGCAGCGGCTCGTCTTCGGCAATGAGCGCGGTAGGGTTCATGGCAGCGGCAGCCGGATGCGGGCGTGGGCACCCTCGGGCGTGCGCTCGAAAGCGAGCTGCGCCTGCTCGCCGTGCAGGGCCTGCAGGCGCTCGCGCACGTGCGCCAGCCCGAAGCTGCTGCCGGTGGCACCCGCGGCGGTGTCGCCGATGCCCGTGTCCTGCACTTCCAGCAGGAGCGCGCCGCCGTCGCGGCTGGCGCGCACGTGGATGCGGCCTCCCTGCACCTTGGGTTCCAGGCCGTGCTTGATGCTGTTTTCCACCAGCGGCTGCAGCAGCATCGCCGGCACCGGCACGTCGGCCAATGCGGGCGGCAGGTCGAGCGTGTAGGCCAGCCGCGGGCCCATGCGGATGGCCATCAGCTCCAGGTAGTCGCGCAGCCGCTCGAACTCGGCGCGCAACGGGTGGGCGGGGGCGCGCGAGGCATCCAGTGTCGCGCGCAGGTACGCGATCATGTGGTCCAGCATCTGCTGCGCCCGCGCGCTGTCCACCGCGATCAGGGCGCGCAGGTTGGCCAGCGTGTTGAACAGCATGTGCGGCTCCAGCTGCGTTTCCAGCAGCTTCAGCCGGGCCTCGTCCGCATGCCGCTGCACCTCGCCCACGCGCCGCTGCAGGTATTCGCTGCGGTTGCGGCTGTAGAACCAGTAGCTGCCGGCGATGCCGGCCAGCAGCGTGATCATCGCGCCCGAGCGCAGGTGGTCCAGGCCCTGCGGCGCGCCGCGCGGGCCGAACAGGCCGAAGGTGCGGCACAGCACCTCGCCGGCGAAGTTGCCGAAGACGAAGCCCGCGACGATGCCCACGGCCACCAGCAACACGCCCGAGAACCCCGCCGGCCAGCCGGTCTCGCGCGAGGAGGGCAGCAGGTGCCGGCCGATGTCCACCACCGCCCAGATCGTCGTGCCGATCATCAGCGAGTACACCGCGTTCGGGCCGTAGGGCTGGCGCGGCTGGAAGGCGTACTGGATCGCCGCCACGGCCAGGCAGAAGGCCAGCGTCTGCAGCAGGTTCTGCAGCTTGACGATCCAGTCGATCCTCATGGCGGTGGCTGCTGCTCGCGCTGGCGCAGCAGCCGCTCGCGTTCGCGCTGCAGCATGCGTTCGCGCAGGCCGCTGCCGGCGCCCAGCACGAACACCGAGATCCCATGCAGGGCCAGGCCCAGCCCCCATCCGAACAGCGGAAACACGGACCAGGGCCGCTCGCCGAAGGCATGGCGCGACATCGCGAAGAGCGCCAGGTTCACCAGCACGAAGACGGTCGCGTGCACGTACCAACCGAGCTTGGCGCCCGTGCGCTTGCGCGCGATGCGCTCGATGTCTTCGTCGGTGTACAGGGACATGGCGGCGGTCATTCTAGGGGAGCAGGTTGCGCTGGAAGAAGCCGGCGATGCGGGCATTGATCGCGGCGACCTGCGCGCGGTCGAAGCCGGGCGGATCGCCGAGCAGGCGCGCGGCGATCGCGCCGAGCCGGTCCATCGGCGGGGGTGGGGACAGCAAGGCGCCGTGGGCGCCGTCGGCGATGTGCGCCAGCAGCTCGCAGCGCGGGCGGCAGGCGGCGAGCACGCGGTCGCTGTGGAAACGCGGCACCAGCCACGCATCGTGCGCCGCCGTCACCAGTGCCAGCGGCACCGCGGGCGTGGCGAGCGAGGCGAAGTCGAAGTCGGCCGCATACGGCACGCCGGCGACGACGGCCCGCACGCGCGGATCCTGGTGCGCATACCAGCGTTCGTCGTCGAACTTCCAGCGGATCGCACCCAGGGCCACGGTCTTCTTCAGGCCGTCGAGCGCATCGCCCTGCAACTGCGTCGCGAGGCCCACGCAGGAGTGGAAGTCCTCGCCGATGTGCGCCTCGCAGTGGCGCCGCACCTGGGCGGGCGACCAGCGCCCGCCCGCGAGAGTGAGGGCCGTGTGCCCGCCGGCGGACATGCCGTACATGCCCACCCGGTCGAGGGACAGCAGCCCCGCCAGCACCGGATGGCGGCCGACCGTGTCGATCGCCCGCGAGACTTCCGCGGGCCGCTGCTTCCAGCTGTCGGGACCGGGCCGCGCGGGGTCGCGGGCGTTGTCTTCGCGGTGCTCGGGGACCGCGACGACGAAGCCGGCCTGCACCAGCGTGCGCGCCAGGTCCGAGTTCGACCAGGCGTTGCCGCCGGAGCCATGGGAGATCACGACCAGGCGGCCGTTGCCGCGCGCGGGCGGCGCGTCCTGCGCGAACTGCAGCAGGTAGGGCCCGCGCTGCACCGGCGCGTCGGGCGTCGCGCTCGGATAGAAGACCACCACCGGGCCGTCCTGGGCGGTCGCGGGTAGTTGCATCAGCCCCGTGCCGGCGTTGCACACGAGGGGTGCGGCCGCGGCCGCGACGGCCAGCAGCGCCATGAAAGCAAAGCGGGCGAGGGCGTTCGCCACCGGGTTGTGGGTCATGGTTTCCTCCTGGAGCGGGGTGTTCACGAAGCGAGCGCGAGCAGAGTGCGGGCGTGGCCCCAGACGATCTGCCCGAGGTAGCGGTTGGGCAACAGCGTGAAGGCGCCCGCGACCACGCACGCGCCGAGGTAGAGGTTGCGCATGATCAGCTGGTGCCTGCGCACGTCGCCGCGCGCCAGCATCCAGAACGCGCCGAACAGGCTGGCCAGCGTCACGGGCACCAGCAGGTGGATGGGCGTGTAGCCGCCCAGGTTGGGCAGGCTGTAGTCGCGGATGAAGAGGGCGGACACGGAGGTGACGAGCATCAGCGTCACCCAGGCGTAGCCGAAGGCGCGGTGCAGGCGTGGGCGCTGCGTGCGCCCCCGGCGCGCCCACAGGGCCACGGGCCCGGTGGCGACCGCCAGCAGGGCGGCGGTCATGTGCACGGCAATCACGGGGGTCATTTGCATGGCGGTCTCCTGGTGCGATGGGCAGACTTTGCTGCCGCATTGCCGCAGGGGCCATGCAGGTGCGACGAATCGCGGATCGGGCGGCGCGAAATGCAGGCGCCGCGGAGCGAACGTCGCCGATCCAGGGGCTCAGGCGCCCCGGGGCGTCACGCCCAGATGCGTCGGTACTTCTCGTTCAGCTGCTGCTGGCGCAGCATGATCTTCGGCACGTCCGGGTGCATCGGGCTGATTTCTTTCATCGCCCACTTGTAGAAGGCCTGGGCGACGACCACGTGGAGGAGGTGCAGGATTTTCATGACGGTTGATGATGCCGTCAGCCCGATTTCAGGCTGTAGGCTCCCTGCGCGACCATGGACCGGCGTTTCCGACACGCCTTGTCAGACGCGAGGCCTGGCTGAGCTAGCTTCCGGCCCACCCCCGCCTGGGCGAGGGTGACGATAATGCCGGGTTTGCTTGGACGGGAGTTCGCGTGGACGCAGTGTTGCTGGTGAAGGCCGCGATCATGGGCATCGTGGAGGGGCTCACGGAATTCCTGCCCATCTCCAGCACGGGGCACCTCATCCTGGCGGGCGCATTGCTCGGCTTCGACGACGCGAAGGCCAAGGTGTTCGATATCGCGATCCAGACCGGGGCGATCCTGGCGGTGATCCTCGTCTACTGGCAGAAGATCCGCAGCACCATCGTGGCGCTGCCCAGCCAGCGCGAAGCGCGCCGCTTCACGCTCAACGTCATCATTGCGTTCATTCCCGCGGTAGTGCTCGGCCTGGCTTTCGGCAAGATGATCCAGGAGAACCTGTTCCGCCCTTCGATCGTGGCCACGACCTTCATCCTGGGCGGCTTCATCATCCTGTGGGCCGAAAAGCGGCAGCAGCGCGCCGTGCGCATCCAGGAGGCCGACGACATGCGCTGGACCGACGCACTCAAGCTGGGCCTGGTGCAGTGCCTGGCGCTGGTGCCCGGCACCAGCCGCAGCGGCGCCACCATCATCGGCGGCATGTTCCTGGGCTTGTCGCGCAAGGCGGCGACCGATTTCTCGTTCTACCTGGCAATCCCCACGCTGATCGGCGCCGGCGCGTACAGCCTCATCAAGGAGCGCGGCACGCTCGGGCCGGAGGACATCCCGATGTTCGCCGTGGGCCTGCTGTTCTCGTTCCTGAGTGCCTGGCTGTGCGTGCGCTGGCTGCTGCGCTACATCTCCACGCACAGCTTCACGCCCTTCGCGTACTACCGCATCGCCTTCGGGGTGATCGTGCTGCTTACTTCCGCGACCGGCTGGGTGCAGTGGGACCACCCTTGACCCGCCTGCGGCGGCAGGGCCGCCACGCGCCTTCGGGCTGCGCGAGGCGTTCGGCGATGATGCGCAGCACATCCGGGTGCGAAGGCATGCCCAGGTGGCTGGCGTGCACCGCGATGTTCTCGGCGTCGGCGGCCGGCTGCTCCAGGCAGCCGCGCCAGGACACCATGCCGTCGCTCTTGCTGTAGATCGAGGTGACGGGCACCGGCGGGCGCTGCGCCAGCCGCGCCAGCAGTTCTGGCGACAGCCGCGGGGTGCTGCCCCCCAGCATGCGCACGATCGAACCCGCATGGTTGGCATCCGCGATGGCGCGGTGCGGCGTTGCCAGCGTGATCACCTGCCGCACGCTGTCGGGGCACAGCTTGGCGACTTCGCGGGCGTAGATGCCCCCCAGGCTCCAGCCGACCAGGCTGACCTT
>DATAGN010000470.1:0-1626 GCA_036263715.1 Ramlibacter sp. | reverse complement strand
GCCTGGGCGAAGTAAAGGAGGAGCCGCGGGCTTGCCCGCGGCGGGGGACATTCGCCCAGGCACGCTGCCCCGTCCCGGTCCGGACCACGAGCGAGACGCGACAAAACTGCTGGGCGAGCTGACCGACACCACCTGCGCTGCCGTCCGACAGCGGCTTTTCGACTGCGCACTTAGTTTGCGGTGATGGCTTTCTTCTCGACCCGAAACACCGCCCTGCTCGAAGGACTGCGCCCGCACGTGCGGGCCCTGCCCGGCCCTGCCGCTGGCGATGACCTGCTGGTGCGGCAGCTCGCCGGTGCCAAGCTCGCGCTGCTGGGCGAAGCCTCGCACGGCACCCACGAGTTCTATGCCGAGCGGGTAGCGCTGAGCCAGCGCATGATCCTGGAACACGGCTTCAATGCCGTGGTGGTCGAAGCCGACTGGCCCGATGCATGGCGCGCGAACCGCTACATCCGCGGCCGCTCCGACGATCGCAGCGCGGCAGATGCGCTGTCCGGGTTCGAGCGCTTTCCCACCTGGATGTGGCGCAACACGGTCGTGCGCGACTTCGTCGAGTGGCTGCGCGAGCACAACGCCCAGCGGCCGATCTCGCAGCAGGTCGGCTTCTACGGCATGGACCTGTACAGCCTGTATACCTCGGTGCGATCGGTGCTGGAGTACCTGGACCGCGTGGATCCGGAGGCGGCACAGCGGGCGCGCAGCCGCTACACCTGCTTCGACCACTTCGGCGAGGACAGCCAGGCGTACGGCTACGCCGCCAGCTTCGGCATGAAGTCCAGCTGCGAGGACGAGGTGATCCAGCAGCTGCGCGAGATGAACCGTCGCGCCAACGAGCTCCTGGCCGCGTCCAACGAGGACCGCGCCGACCTGTTCTTCGCGCAGCAGAACGCCCGCCTGGTGCGCAACGCGGAGGAGTACTACCGCACCATGTTCCATGGCCGCGTGTCGTCGTGGAACCTGCGCGACAGCCACATGGTGGAGACGCTGGAGGCGCTGGAGAAGCACCTGAAGGTGCAGGCGGGCAACGCCAGGATGCTCGTGTGGGCGCACAACTCGCACCTGGGCGACGCCAGCGCCACCGAGATGGGCGACATGGGCGAATGGAACGTGGGCCAGCTCGCACGCGAGCGCTGGGGCGACGACGCCGTGCTGGTGGGCTTCAGCACGCATCGCGGAACGGTCACCGCGGCGTCCGAGTGGGACGGCGTCGCCGAACGCAAGCGCGTGCGCCCGGGGCTGGACGGCAGCTACGAGGACCTGTTCCACCAGCTGGGCGAGGAAAGGTTCTGGCTGCCGCTGCGCAGCGAGGCGCGCCTGGCAGGCCTGCTGGCCGAGAAGCGGCTGCAGCGTGCGATCGGCGTGATCTACCAGCCGCGCACGGAGCGCATGAGCCATTACTTCCACACCCGGCTGCCGGCGCAGTTCGACGTGATGATCCACATCGACGAAACCCGGGCCATCGAGCCGCTGGTGCCCGAGCCCACGTGGCATGCGGGGGAGCCGGCGGAGACTTATCCGACGGGGCTTTGACCGTGCGTCGGGGTTCGCCTGCGGGCTCACCCCGACCTACAGGTTCATGGCGGCTGCGTAGGTCGGGGTGAGCGCGCGCAGCGCCGAACCCCGACG
>DATAGN010000469.1:0-6278 GCA_036263715.1 Ramlibacter sp. | reverse complement strand
ATGGCCGGCACCTTCACGCTCCAGCGCGGATCCGTCGGCAGGTCGAAGCTCGCCGGCGCCTTGCCCACCAGCACCGCGATGGCATGTTCGAACTGCGACCGCTGCCGTTGCAGCCCCAGGAGGTCGGCCCGGCTGTTGGCCAGCTGGCTTTCCGCCTGGAACACGTCGGTTCGCGCGACCACGCCCGCCTCGTAGCGGTTGCGCGTGATCTGCAGGCTGCGCTCGTAGCCGGCGAGCGTCTCGCGCTGCAGGCCGATCAGCACGTCGGCCTCGCGCATGCCGAAGTAGTTGGCGGCAAGTTCACCCAGTGCCGCCAGGCGCGCCGACGCGATGTCGGCCTCGGCGATCTGCTCGCCGGCGCGGGCGTTGTCGACGGTCAGGCGCAGCCGGCCGAAGACGTCCGGTTCCCAGCTCGCACCGATGTTCATCTGGTAGCTGCGCGTGGTCGGCCGCTCGGCCCCGCCCGACACACTGCGGCGCGAATCCAGGTTCACCTGGGGGAAGAGGCTGGCGCGCTGCTCGCGCGTGATCGCCCGTGCCTGCGTGTACGCAGCCACGGCCGCCGCGATGTTGTTGTTGTGGATCTCCACGTTGGACGCCAGCGAACTGAGCACCGGGTCGTCGAACAGCTCCCACCAGGGGCCGCGCTCCAGCGTGTCGGCGGGCGCCGCAGGCACCCAGGCGCCGTTGCCCTCGCGGAAGGCGATGGGCGTGTCCACCAGCGGCACCTCGTAGCGGGGCGCGAGGTTCACGCAGCCGGCCAGCAGCGTAGCGGCCGCGAGGGCAATGAAGGTTCTCTTGGTTCCGTGCATCTTGTGGTCAGGCGAGCTGGGCCGCATCGCCGTGGCGTCCCAGCAGGGCCTCGTTGGGGCTGCGGCGGCGCAGCTTGTCCATCAGCAGGTACACCACCGGCGTCGTGAGCAGCGTGATCACCTGGCTGGCAATGAGGCCGCCGATGATCGCAATGCCCAGGGGCCGGCGCAGTTCGGCGCCCTCCCCGAAGCCCACGGCGAGCGGCAATGCCCCGAGGATGGCAGCCAGGGTCGTCATCAGGATGGGGCGGAAGCGCAGCAGGCACGCTTCGCGCACCGCGTCGTAAGGCGACAGCCCGCGCGATCGTTCGGCATCGAGCGCGAAGTCGATGATCAGGATGGCGTTCTTCTTCACGATGCCGATCAGCAGGAACAGGCCGATCAGCGCCATGATCGAGAACTCCAGCTTGAACATCAGCAACGCGAGCACCGCGCCCACGCCGGCGGACGGCAGCGTCGACAGCACGGTGATCGGATGCACCAGGCTTTCGTACAGCACGCCCAGCACGATGTAGATCACCACGATGGCCGCCAGGATCAGCAGCGGCTGCTGCTGGTTGGTCTCCTGCGCCTGGCGCGCCGTCCCCTGGAAGCTGCCGCGCACGTTGATCGGCATGCGGATCTGCGCTTCCGCCGCGCGCACGGCGTCCTGCCCCTGCTGCATGTTGGCGCCTTCGGCGAGGTTGTACGAGATGGTGGTCGCGAGCTCCGCGTCCTGGTGGCTGATGGACGTGGCGGTCGGCCGCTCGTAGAAACGGGCGATGGCCGACAGCGGCACCATCGTGCGTGCCGAGGAACTCACGGCCTGCCCGGTGGAAGCATCGCGCAAGGACAGGTTGGCCGATGTCCCGGTGGTCGCCGTGGCGGTGCTGGTCGCCGGCGTCGAGGACGTCAGCGTCTCGGCCAGGTTCGTCGGCGCGCCCGTGTTGCGCGCGGGCACGTACACATCCTTGAGCGCCTCCGGGCTGCGGATGTAGCGCGGCGCCAGCTGCATGATCACGCGGTACTGGTTGACCTCATCGTAGATGGTTGCCACCTGCCGCTGCCCGAAGGCGTTGTACAGCGCGTTGTCGACGTCGCGCGAGGTGATGCCCAGCCGCGTGGCGGTCTCCTTGTCCACTTCCACATAGGTCTCGACCCCGTTCTCCTGCTGGTCGGTGTCCACGTCGGTCAGGGCTTCCTGCTGCTTCATCGCGTCGGCCAGGCGCCGCGCCCACAGCTTCAGGTCCGCCTCGTTGTCGCTCTTGAGGGTGTACTGGTAGGTGCTGTTGGACTGCCGGCCGCCCATGCGCAGGTCCTGCACCGGGTTGAGGAACAGGCTCACGCCGGTCACGCGCGAGAGCTGCGGCCGCAGGCGCGCGATCACGGCCTGCCCCCGTTCGGCGCCTTCGCCGCGCTTGAGGATGACGGACATGAAGCCGCCGCCGGCGCGCCCGCCCCCGGTGAAGGCGACGACGTTTTCCACGGCGGGGTCCGCCCGGACGATATCCACCAGCTGCCGCAGCTTGTCCTGCATCTGCTGGAAGGAGATGCTCTGGTCGGCGCGGATGCCGCCCTGGATCTGGCCGGTGTCCTGCTGCGGGAAGAAGCCCTTGGGGATGCGCGTGAACAGGAAGCCATTCAGGCCGATCACCAGCACCAGGATCAGCAGCACGAGCCAGCGCGCGGCCAGCGCCCAGTCCAGGCTGAGCTCGTAACCCTTCTGCATCCAGCCGAAGCCCTTTTCCGCCCAGCGCGACAGCCGGCCCGGCTTGCGCTCGTGGGCGTCGCGCCGCAGCAGCCACGCGCACATCATCGGCGTGGTGGTCAGCGAGATCACCAGCGAGATCATCACGGCCGCCGACAGCGTGACGGCGAACTCCCGGAACAGGCGCCCGGCCTGGCCGCCCATGAACAGCAGGGGGATGAACACGGCGATGAGCGACACGCTGATCGAGAGCACCGTGAAGCCCACCTCGCGCGCACCGCGCAGGGCCGCCTGGAAGCGGTCCATGCCGGCCTCGATGTGCCGCGCCGTGTTCTCCAGCACCACGATTGCATCGTCGACCACGAAGCCCGTGGCCACCGTCAGCGCCATCAGCGACAGGTTGTTGAGCGAAAAGCCCAGCAAGTGCATGACGGCAAAGGTGCCCAGCAGGGACACGACCGTCGCCACCGCCGGGATCAGCGTCGCGCGCACGCTGCGCAGGAACAGGCTCACCACCAGCACCACCAGGATGATGGAGATGAACAGCGTCAGCTCCACCTCGTGCAGCGAGGCCCGGATCGAATGCGTGCGGTCGGAGGCCACCTCCAGCTTGATGTCGCCGGGCAGCGCCGCCTGCAACGATGGCAGCAGCGCGCGCACGCCGTCCACGGTCTCGATTACGTTGGCGCCGGCCTGCAGCGTGACCAGCACGATCACCGCCGGCCGGCCGTTGAACAGGCCCATGGTGTTGATGTTCTCGACACCGTCGCTGATCTCGGCCACGTCGGACAGGCGCACCGCGGCGCCGTCGCGCCACGCGACCACCAGGTTGCGGTAGTCCGACGCCGACTTGCCGTTGTTGGCCATGCCGGTGCCGGTGTAGATCTGCATGCGCTGGCCGTTGACGACCAGGTCGCCCTTGGGCCGGTTGGCGGTGCCCGCCTGCAGCGCCGCACGCACGTCTTCCATGGCGATGCCGTAGCGGTTCAGCGCGAACGGAATCAGCTCCACCCGCACCGCCGGCTGCGAACCGCCGCCCAGCTCCACGTCCCCGACGCCGGGTACCTGCGCGATCTTCTGCTGCACGATGTTGGACACCGCGTCGTAGATCTGGCCCGGCGCACGCGAGGGCGAGGTCAGCGCCAGGATGATCACCGGCGCCGCCGACGGGTTGGCCTTGCGGTAGGTCGGGTTGCTGCGCAGCGTGGCGGGCAGGTCGGCACGCGAGGCGTTGATCGCCGCCTGCACCTCGCGGGCGGCGGCGTCGATGTTGCGGTTCAGGTCGAACTGCAGCGTCACGCGCGCGCTGCCGTTGCCGCTGTTGGATGTGATCTCGTTGACGCCGGCGATCGTGGCGAGCCTTCGCTCCAGCGGCGTCGCCACGCTGGTCGCCATGGTTTGGGGGCTGGCACCGGGCAGGTTGGCCGATACCGAGATGACGGGGTAGTCCACCTGCGGCAGCGAGGCCACCGGCAGGTTGAAGAAGGCCGCGATCCCGGCCAGCGCCAGGCCGATGGTGAGCAGCACCGTGCCGACGGGGCGGCGGACGAAGGGGGCGGAGAGGTTCATGCCGTCTTCCCGTCATCCCCGCGGAGGCGGGGATCCAGGGCGTTCGGATGCGGGAGCCCTGGGTCCCCGCCTTC
The DNA here is from genome assembly GCA_036263715.1 of Ramlibacter sp. Classification (GTDB taxonomy): domain Bacteria; phylum Pseudomonadota; class Gammaproteobacteria; order Burkholderiales; family Burkholderiaceae_C; genus Ramlibacter. The sequence goes on along the minus strand of DATAGN010000469.1, from coordinate 2,136 downwards.
GCGGGGACGACGAGCAGACCACCGCCGCCCCAGCCGATCGAACCCCAGGTAGATCACCGGCGTCGTGAACAGCGTCAGCAGCTGGCTCACGATCAGCCCGCCGAAGATCGACAGGCCCAGCGGCCGGCGCAGCTCGGCGCCCTCGCCCCAACCCAGCATCAGCGGCACGGCCGCGAACAGCGCCGCCAGCGTCGTCATGATGATCGGCCGGAAGCGCAGCAGCGCCGCCTGGTGGATCGCCTCCTGCGGCGACTTGCCTTCCTTGCGCTCGGCGTCCAGCGCGAAGTCGATCATCATGATCGCGTTCTTCTTCACGATGCCGATCAGCAGGATGATGCCGATGATGCCGATCACGCCCAGGTCGTTGCCGGTCAGCATCAGGGCCAGCAGCGCGCCGACGCCCGCGGACGGCAGCGTGGACAGGATCGTCAGCGGGTGCACGTAGCTTTCGTACAGCACGCCCAGCACGATGTAGACGCACACCACCGCCGCCAGGATCAGCCAGAGCTGGTTCGACAGCGAAGATTCGTACGCACCCGCCGCACCCAGGAAGGTGACGTCCACGGTGGGCGGCAACTCCAGTTCCTTCAGGGCCGTGCGGATCACGTCCACCGCGGTCCCGAGCGCCACGCCGGACGCCGTGTCGAAGCCCACCGTGGCCGCCGGGTACTGCGCGACGTGCGTCACCTGCAGGGGCGCGCGGCGTTCGCTCACGCGGGCCACGGCCGTCAGCGGCGTCGACTCGCCCGAGCTGCTGCGCAGCTGGATCGCGCTGAGCGCGGTCGCCTGCGTCGCCACCTCGGGCCGCGCCTCCAGCACCACGCGGTACTGGTTGGTCTCGGTGAAGATCGTCGACACGATCCGCTGGCCGAAGGCGCTGTACAGCGCCTCGTTGATGGTGGACGTGCTGATGCCCAGGCGCGCGGCCGTGTCGCGATCGACCTCGACGAAGATCGCGGCGCCGGTCGCATTCGCATCGGTCGTCACGTTGGCGATCCTGCGCTCCTGCCGCAGGCGTTCGACCACGCGCGTGGCCCACTCGTTCACGGTGGCCGTGTCCGCGCCTTCGAGGGCCAGCCGGTACTGGGTGGGCCCGGTCTCCGACTCGATCGTGAGGTCCTGCACCGGCTGCAGGAACAGGCGCACGCCGGGCACGCGCTGCGCCCGCTCGCGCAGCCTTTGCATCACCGCCTCGACGCTGCCGCGCGAGGACTTCAGGTTCACCAGCATGCGACCGGTGTGCAGCATGGTGTTGTTGGCCGCGTCGACGCCGACGAAGCCGGCGATCGATGCGACTGCCGGGTCCTGCATCAACTCGCGCGCCACCTCCTGCTGCAGCGTGGCCATGCGCGGGTACGAGATCGACTGCTCCGCTTCGACCCGCACCTGCAGCTGGCCGGTGTTCTGCGTCGGGAACAGGCCCTTGGGGATGGCGATGTACAGCAGCACGGTGAACACCAGCGTGCCCAGCGCCACCAGCAGCGTGAGCTTCTGGCGCGCCAGCACCCACACGAGCGCGCGGTCGTAGTGGTGGATGACGCGGTCGAAGTAGCGCTGGATCTTGCCGCCCCAGCCCTGCTCGGGCGCGGTGTGCGGCTTGAGCCAGCGCCCCGCCATCATCGGCACCAGCGTGAGCGAGACCACCGCCGAGATCAGGATGGTGATGGCCAGCGTCATGGCGAACTCGCGGAACAGCCGGCCGATGACGTCGCCCATGAACAGCAGCGGGATCAGCACCGCCACCAGCGACACGGTGAGCGAAATGATGGTGAAGCCGATCTCGCTGGCGCCCTTCAGCGCCGCGTGCATCGGTGCATCGCCCTCCTCGATGTGGCGCGAGATGTTCTCGATCATCACGATCGCGTCGTCGACGACGAAACCCGTCGCGATGGTCAGCGCCATCAGCGACAGGTTGTTCAGGCTGTAGCCGAGCAGGTACATCACGCCGCAGGTGCCGATCAGCGAAATCGGGACGGCCAGGCTCGCGATGATGGTGGCGCGCGGGCTGTGCAGGAAGGCGAAGATCACCAGCACCACCAGCAGCACGGCCAGCACCAGTTCGATCTGCACGTGGTGCACCGACGCGCGGATGCCGGCGGTGCGGTCGGCCAGGATGTCCACCTGCACCGACCCGGG
>DATAGN010000468.1:0-11456 GCA_036263715.1 Ramlibacter sp. | reverse complement strand
TGGCGCGCTTCGTCGCCCGCGAAGGCAAGGACGCCATGTACCGCAGCATCGAACTGCGCAAGGCCTGCTGCGGCATCCGCAAGATGGAGCCGCTGGCGCGCGCCCTGGCCGGCCAGAAGGCCTGGATCACCGGGCTGCGGCGCGAGCAGTCGAACGCGCGCGCCGAAGTGCCGCTGGTCGACACCAGCGAAGCGCGCGTCAAGCTGAACCCGCTTGCCAACTGGAGCTGGGGCGACGTCTGGCACTACATCCGCGAGAACGGCGTCGACTTCAACCCGCTGCACGACGCCTTCTTCCCGAGCATCGGCTGCGCGCCGTGCACGCGCGCGATCTCCCTGGGCGAGGACTTCCGGGCCGGCAGGTGGTGGTGGGAGAGCGAAGCGGCCAAGGAATGCGGCCTGCACGTGAAGCAAGAAGAAAAGGCCGAAGCATGAACGCCCGCACCGAGCCCCAGCTGCTCGCGCGCCTGAGCAACAAGCACCTGGACGCGCTGGAGGAAGAGGCGATCTTCATCCTGCGCGAGGTGGCCGGTGCGTTCGAGCGCCCCACCCTGCTGTTCTCCGGCGGCAAGGACTCGCTGGTGCTCCTGAAGTGCGCCGAGAAGGCCTTCGGCACGGGACGCATTCCCTACCCGCTGCTGATGATCGACACCGGCCACAACTTCCGCGAGGTCACGGACTTCCGCGACCTGCGCGCGCAGGAACTGGGTGCCGAGCTGATCGTGCGCAGCGTCGAAGACTCCATGCGGCGCGGCACCGTGCGCCTGGCGCACCCGGGCGAGAGCCGCAATGCACACCAGTCGGTGACGCTGCTCGAGGCCATCGAGGAATTCCGCTTCGACGCGCTGATCGGCGGCGCCCGCCGTGACGAGGAGAAGGCGCGCGCCAAGGAGCGCATCTTCTCCCACCGCGACAGCTTCGGGCAGTGGCAGCCGAAGGCGCAGCGCCCCGAACTGTGGACGCTGTTCAACACGCGCCTGCAGCCCGGCGAACACTTCCGCGTGTTCCCCATCTCGAACTGGACCGAGCTGGACGTCTGGCAGTACATCGAGCGCGAAGGCATCGCCCTGCCCTCCATCTACTACGCGCACCAGCGCCCGGTGGTGGAACGCCGCGGCCTGCTGGTGCCGGTGACGGAGCTGACCCCGCCGAAGGCCGACGAGCAAGTCGTGATGCGCACCGTGCGCTTTCGCACCGTCGGCGACATCACCTGCACCTGTCCGGTGGCCAGCGAAGCGGCGAATGCCGCGGACGTGGTGGCCGAGACGCTGCTGGTGGACGTGAGCGAGCGCGGCGCGACGCGCATGGACGACAAGACCTCCGACGCTTCCATGGAAAAGCGCAAGAAGGACGGGTACTTCTGATGACCACCGGACACGACGCTGCGCTGCGCTTCATCACCTGCGGCTCGGTGGACGACGGCAAGAGCACGCTGATCGGTCGCCTGCTGGTGGACAGCCGCGCGGTGTTGCAGGACCAGCTGGCGTCCGTCTCCCGCTCCGGCGAGACCGACTTGGCGCTGCTGACCGACGGCCTCTCGGCCGAGCGCGAACAGGGCATCACGATCGACGTGGCCTACCGCTACTTCGCAACGCCGGCACGCAAGTTCATCATCGGCGACGCGCCGGGGCACGAGCAGTACACGCGCAACATGGTGACGGCCACCTCCAGTGCGGATGCCGCCGTGGTGCTGGTGGACGCCACCAAGCTGAAGTGGCAGGACCCCGGCCTCGAACTGCTGCCCCAGACGCGCCGCCACACCCTGCTGTGCAAGCTGCTGCGCGTGCCCGCGCTGGTGTTCGCGGTCAACAAGCTCGATGCGGTGGCAGACCCGATGGTGGCTTTCACCAACATTCGCGCCGCGCTGGAGAGCTTCACCGAGGCCGCGGCCATCGAGCCGCAGGCGATCGTGCCGATCTCCGCCCTGAAAGGCCACAACGTGGTCGAGCCGCAGCCTGGCTGGTGCGGCTACGACGGTCCGTCGCTGCTGGCCCTGCTGGAGCAACTGGACGTGACGCCGGCGGAGACCGAGGAAGCTTTCGCCTTCCCCGTGCAGTGGGTCGAGAAATTCTCTTCCTCGTCCGACACCAGCCAGGGGCGCCGCGTCTTCTGGGGCCGCGTCGCCACCGGCGCGGTGCAGGTCGGCCAGGAAGTCGCCGTGCTTCCGGGCGGCCAGGTCGCCAAGGTGGCGCAGGTGCTGGACCACGTGCGGCGTTCCGCCGCCATCGGGGCGCGCCACAGCGCCGGCATCGTGCTCGATCGCGAGGTGGACGTCTCGCGCGGCGACTGGCTGTTGGCCCCCGGGGTCTTCCAGCCCGCACGCGAGCTGTCGGCGACGATCGCGTGGCTCGACGACGAGCCGCTGGTCGCCGGCCGCGCGTACTGGGCCTTGCATGGGCACCGCTGGGTCAAGGCGAAGGTCAAGCGCATCGTGCACAAGCTGGACGTGAACACGCTGGCCGAACAGGACGCCAACCAGCTGGAACCCAATTCCATCGGTCACGTCGAACTGGTCCTGCAGGAGCCGCTGGCGACGCTGCCGCACGCGCGGTCGCGCACGCTGGGCGCGCTGGTGCTGGTGGACACCGCCTCGCACAAGACTTCGGGAGCCGTGCTGGTGCGGTGACAGCCGCAAAAGCCTTGGGGACTCGAGGCTGTCCTCGGGGGAACACGACAAAACGAAATAAAATCTAGGGTTTCCCCGATCCTCGCAAACAACAATGACCCACGTCGTCACCGAAAACTGTATCCGCTGCAAGTACACCGACTGCGTGGATGTCTGTCCCGTGGACTGCTTCCGCGAGGGTCCGAACTTCCTGGTGATCGACCCGGACGAGTGCATCGACTGCGCCGTGTGCATCCCGGAGTGCCCGGTCAACGCGATCTACGCGGAGGAGGACGTGCCCGCCAACCAGGTCTCGTTCATCAAGCTGAACGCGGAGCTGTCGCAGGCGCCGGGCTGGAAGAGCATCACCAAGCGCAAGCCGGCGCTTCCCGATGCCGATGACTGGAAGGACAAGACGGACAAGCTCAACGAGCTCGTTCGCTAAGGAATCATGGATAAACTCAACGAAGAAGTGATCAAGACCGCCGCTGCCCATGACGGCCCCATCGAGACCGATGCCGTCATCATCGGCGCCGGTCCCGTGGGCCTGTTCCAGGTGTTCGAACTGGGCCTGCTGGAGATCAAGGCCCACGTCATCGACTCCCTGAGCTATGCCGGCGGCCAGCCCATCGAGCTGTACCCCGACAAGCCGATCTACGACATCCCGGCCATCCCGGTGTGCACGGGCAAGGAGCTGACCGACGCGCTGCTCAAGCAGATCGAGCCTTTCGGCGCCACCTTCCACCTGGGCCAGACGGTCACCGTGGTGCAGAAGCAGGACGACGGCCGCTTCTTCGTGGAAACCTCCAAGGGCACGCGCTTCCTCACCAAGACGATCTTCATTGCCGCAGGCGTGGGCGCGTTCGAGCCGCGCACGCTGAAGGTGGATGGCCTCGACAAGTTCGAAGGCTCGCAACTGTTCTACCGCGTGAAGAACCCGGCCGACTTCGCCGGCAAGAACCTGCTGGTGGTGGGCGGCGGCGACTCCGCGCTCGACTGGGCGCTGAACTTCACCGCGGGCAACGACGACGGCAATCCGCACAAGGCGGAGAGCGTGATCCTGGTCCACCGCCGCGACGGCTTCCGGGCCGCGCCGGCGTCGGTGGCGCGCATGCACGAGCTGTGCGAGCAGCTGGAGATGCAGTTCATGGTCGGCCAGGTGACCGGCTACGACGAAAAGGACGGCAAGCTCGCGGGAGCGAAGGTCACGGGTGCCGACGGCGTCACGCGCGTGGTTCCCGTGGACACGCTGCTGGTGTTCTTCGGCCTTTCGCCCAAGCTCGGCCCGATTGCCGAATGGGGCCTGGACATCGAACGCAAGCAGCTGAAGGTGGACACGGAGAAGTTCTCCACCAACGTGCCGGGCATCTTCGCGGTGGGCGACATCAACACCTACCCGGGCAAGAAGAAGCTGATCCTGTCGGGCTTCCACGAATGCGCGCTGGCCGCCTTCGGCGCCGCACCGATCATCTTTCCCGAGAAGGGCAAGATCCACCTGCAGTACACGACCACGAGCCCGAAGCTGCACAAGGTGCTCGGCGTCGAGACGCCCGTCTTCGACTGAGCGGTTCAGGGTGGTGCAAGGTAGGGCTGAAAGCCAAGCTATAATCTAAGGCTTGTTCCCCGATAGCTCAGTCGGTAGAGCGCCGGACTGTTAATCCGTAGGTCCCTGGTTCGAGCCCAGGTCGGGGAGCCACAACAAAATCGAAGGACCCAGCCAAAAGCTGGGTCTTTTTCGTTGCCGGTGCGCGCGGCACCATCGGTGCATCTCCTAGCACGCTGCCGGGCTCGGCCGACCATAGTGGCCCGGTCGCAGACCACGCAGCAACATGCACAGCCGTTTACTCGCCGTACTTGCCGCGGATGCCGTGGGCTACTCGCGCAAGATGGAGCACGACGCCCGAGCCACCCTCAAGCTGCTGGATGAGTGCCGCGCCGTGTTTGCGACGCTCGTGGAGCGCTACGGCGGCCGCATCGTCGACACGGCGGGAGACTCTGTGCTGGCCGCCTTCCCCTCGGCTTCAGGTGCGGCCGAGGCGGCCGCAGAAACGCAGAAGGAACTCGCGGAACGCAAGCTCATGGAGTTTCGCATTGGCATCCACCTGGGGGATGTCATCGAGAAAGCCGACGGAACGCTCTACGGCGACGGCGTCAACATCGCTGCCCGGCTCCAGGCCCTGGCGCCGGTCGGCGGCATTCTCGTCTCGTCCGCAGTCCGGTCAGCCATTGAGGGCAGGCTGAAGGGCCTGTTGCAGGACGCCGGTGAACTGGTCATGAAAAACGTGTCGGAGCCGGTGCACGCGTGGGTTCTTCAGACCTCTTCTCCTGCTTCGCCTGCCTCGCCTGCTTCGCCTCACTCGCCTGCGCAAGCGCCTGGTCGCATTGCCGCGCCCGCCATTGCCGTCCTGCCTTTCGACAACTTCTCCAGCGATCCGGAACAGGCCTATTTCGCCGACGGGATGACGGAGGACCTCATCGCGGCGCTCGCGCGCTTCAGGCTCCTGAACGTGATTGCCCGCAATTCGACCTTCCGCTACAAGGGACAGTCACCGGATGTACGGCAGGTCGGCCGCGAGCTTGGCGCGGGGTACGTCCTAGAGGGCAGCGTCCGGCGTTCAGGCGACCGGCTGCGGGTCACGACCCAGCTGATCGACGCCACGGACGGAACCCACCTCTGGGCGGAGCGCTTCGACGGCAGCCCGGCGGATGCCTTTTCCATGCAGGACAGCATCACGGAAAAGGTGGTGAACATCATCCAGCCCGCGATCCACCGCAGGGAGATCGAGCGGGCCCGCCGCAAGCCTCCGCAGAACCTCACCGCGTACGAGTGCTACATGCAAGCCCTCCCCCTCGTGCTGACCCAGCGACAGGCCGAGCACACGCAGGGCATGCTGCTGCTGGAGAAAGCCCTGGCAGCCGATCCGACCTACGCGCCGGCGCTGGCGCTGTCCGCCTATGGCATCGAGCAGAGGGTCACGAGGAATTGGCTTTCCGCGCGTGAGGACGACGTCGAGGTGGCAGTGAACCGCGCAAGAACGGCGCTGGCGACGCCCGGCGAAGATTCCGTCGTGACGGTGCTTGCCGCCAACGCGCTGCTGTACATGGCGCACGACTTCGATGCCGCCTTCACTGCCGCGGTCCGTGCGCTCGAGGCGAACCCCAGCAACGCCTTTGTGATCCGGCAGGTGGGTTTCGTCCACGTCTATGCGGGCGACCTGGACGAAGCAATACGGCTTTTCCGGCATACCCGCGAGCTCAGCCCGGGCGATCCCCACGCATACCGGTCCATCTCCGGCGAGGGTTGGGCCAGGTTCCTCCTGCACGAGGACCAGGAGGCGTACGCCTTGCTGCGCGAGTCTGCGGCCTCGGAACGATGGGACGTCACTTTCATGTACCTGCTTTGCGTCGCCGTGCGCCTGAACTACGCGCAGGAGGCCGCGCAGCTGCTGCAGCAGATCCTCACCTTGGCACCCCGATTGACGGTCGGCCTCGTCCGAAGCAGGTTGCCGTTTCGCGACCCCCAGCGCGCCGGGCAGGTGCTCGATTGCCTCTCTGCTGCCGGCCTGCCCGAGTAGGACGCGTTGCGCAGCCCGCTTACCGCTAGCCCCGCGACACACCACCCATGCGCTGCGCCCGCTCCGCCTCCGCGCGCAGCCACGCCCCCGCATACGCGAACTCGCTGCTGCCCGCCATCACGCGGCTGATCTTCTGGCGCAGGCTGTCCTGCAGGCCGGCATACACGATCGCGTAGGGGATCCAGGCCGTGACGCCCTGGATCCTGTCGCCATCGAGCAGGTTGCCGCGAAAGCGGCCGTTGGCATCGATGAGCGAATCGAGCGTGTTCGCGAACGCGACCAGGTCCCTGCGTCGCACGGAGTAGCCGTCCTCGTAGGCGTCGTAGAGGAACTTCGCCACCATGTTGGCGTGGCCGAGGTCCTCGGAACGCGTGGCATAGGTCGCATACCTCCAGCGCAAACAGGTGCGTTCGCCGCAGGCATGCCGCTGCAGCACCGAGCGGGTGAGGTGCCGCACGTGCTGGCGCACCCAGGTTCGTTTCTGCGCGGCGCGCGCCTTCTCGCCCACTACCTGTTCCGCATCGGCTGCATGCAGCAGCGCCGTGAAGATCGCGGCGTTCATGTTCGCAGGCAGTTCCTGGCCATCCAGCTTCGCACTGCTGGAAGGCACGCGGCCGAACACGAACCAGCTCTCGCCGCCGCGGCGCACCAGCTCGTGCTGGTGCACCGCGAGCACGCGATTGAACTCCGCCAGGTAGCGCGCGGCATGCTGCTTCAGCGTTGCCCCCGCATACGTGCAGGCGCCCAGGTTCGGGTTGCCGGCGACGACGCGCGCGAATTCCATGAGGGGCGCGAAGTTGTGGCCCGCGTAGCCCACCCACGCATACGGCGTCGTCACCGCGGCGGAACGATCGAGCCAGGCGTACGGCTTGCCGTCACGCGGGCTGATCGCATCGCGGCGAGCCAGCAGTGGATCCGCCGCTTCGACGATGCGCGCCCCCCAGGCCGGGTCGCCTGTTTCGGCCAGGTGGTGCACCATGCTTTGCAATTGATAGGCGAGCGACCAGTTGTAGCTGCCGTCGGGCGCCGGGGCGCTGATGTCGGTGGCGGGCGGCTGCGCCTTGGCGGGATAGCCGGCCGGCAGCGGCACGATCCGCAAGGAAGCACGGCAGGAAACGGACGGTGATGCGGGCGCAGCCGCACTGGCAGCCGCTGCGGATGCGGCGGCCGAACAGGCCAGCAGGACGGGCAGGAGCATGCGCTGCCAGCTTCGGCAGGGATCTTGGTGAGTCATCTGCAGCCATGCTAGACGGCATGGCGGCTGCGCGGCGTCAGCCCAGCCGACGCTGGCTGTCAGCGAGCAGGCCGCCGCGGCCTGGGCAGCAAGGCGAGAAGGAAGTTCAGTGGCGCTCGCGCAGCAGGCGCAAGGCGTTTTCCATCTGCGCGAACACCGGGTTGCGCACGGAAGCGGCGACGTCGCCGTCGGAGCCGGCCCTGGCGCTGAGGTTCATGGTCAGGTAAGGCACCACCGTATGCGCGCCGAAACCCCACCGGCGGCCTTCAGGCAGCAAGCGGTGACGGAGGTCGGAGGTGCGTGTTCTGTGCATGAGTGGCCTGCACCGAAGTGTGGCACAGCCTCCCGCGCCGGACCAGCTTTTTTTGCCGGCAAACGGAGGGTTCCCGCGCAACGTGGACTCTGCTACGCCGACGTGAGCAGCACCGACAAAGCCGTCCACACCAGCAGCGCGGCGCCGCCGCTGAGCCACAACGCCGGGCCATCGAGGAAGCTCTCCGGCTCGGCCAGTTCGCGCGGGTCCTGGGGCATGTCGTCTCTCCTTGAGGCACCGCAGATCCTAAGAAGCCAGGCTGATCACGCCGTGTGGGAATGCGCCTTCGCAACACGTAGTCGCCGCTCCGCCGCGCTCGCCTGGCGCACGGCTCCGACGCGCCGGCTGGAAGTCGGCCTACAAGACAATCGAGCCTCAGCGGTATGGTCTCGGCTTCACTCGAGGAGACGCGCATGTCCGGTGACGGCCTCACGATCCCGGTCCCCTTGCAGACGGGCGACGAACGCCGCCGCGCCGAACGCATTCGCGCTGCGATGCCCGTGAGCGTAGAAGGCCGCGAAGGCACGACGCTCGACCTCAGCGCCACCGGACTGTCGTTCCAGGCCGACCACCCGTACGAACTGGGCACGCGCGTCGAGGTGGTGATCGAGTACCTCCTGGACGGCCACAACTATCCGCTGCGCTGTTTCGCGGAGGTCGTGCGCAGCGAGGCGCGCGATGGCGGCTACATGATCGGGGCGAAGCTGGCGCCGCAATCGGAAGTCGAGGAGATCGCCGTAGGCGACCTGTCCGCCGGCAGCCTCACGCGGGGGCACCTGCGCCCGGTGGACTAGGAGGCTGGTCGCCTAGGCCGGCAGCGAGACGCGCTCTTCGCCCTCGAAGAAGGGCGCGATCAGGCGGGCCGCCACGCGGATGCGGTCGCCGCAGTCGTCCACGCGCACGACCTTGCCTTCGCACAGCAGCCGGTGCTTGCGCCCGTACAGCGTGAATTCCACCGAGAAGTTCACCAGTTCGCCGACGCGCTGCCGCACGTCCGTTTCGAAGCAGACGCCCTGGGCGCTGATGTTCTGCGTGGCTCCTTCGGTGCCCTCGATGTCCACCGGCATGGTGGCATCGAATCGAACCGAAGTGCGCTGGTCGCGCGGATCCGCTGCGGTGTCGGCCTGCATAGGGTTTCCCGTATCGTTGACGCACCACGTTAAGCCAGCCGCAGGCGCTGCTTGTAGGCGGCTGCGGATGCGCTTGTGTCGGACGTGGCGTACAGGAGCGAACGCCTCGCCGGGCGGCGGCACAATGCGGCAGCACCCACCTTCCGACATGCACCTGCCCTGGCTCCAACCCGGCGATCCCTTCCCCGACCCGTCCCAGGCCTGGGACCACAAGCAGCCGGCCCCGGGCTTGCTGGCCGCCGGGGGCGCGCTGGACGTCGACAGCCTGCAGCGGGCGTATGCGAGCGGCATCTTCCCGTGGTTCAGCGAGGGCCAGCCCATCCTGTGGTGGAGCACGCATCCGCGCATGGTGCTCTTCACCGAAGAGTTCAAGCTGCACCGCTCGCTGCGCAAGACCGTGGCGCGTTTCGCCGCGGATCCGCGCTGCGAGATCCGCTTCGACAGCGACTTCGATGCGGTCATCCGCGCCTGCGCCACCAGCGACCGCCCCGGCCAGTCGGGCACCTGGATCGTGCCGGCGATGGTGCAGGCGTACCAGGCCTTCCACCGCGCCGGCTTCGCGCACAGCGTGGAGACCTGGATCGACGGGCGCCTGGCTGGCGGGCTCTACTGCATCGTGCTCGGACGCGCCGTGTTCGGCGAATCGATGTTCACGCGCGTGCCGGACGCCTCCAAGATCGCCCTGGCGGCCCTGGTGGCGTGGTGCCGGCAGTGGGAGGTGCGCATGATCGATTGCCAGCAGAACACCCGCCACCTGGCCTCGCTCGGCGCACGCGAGATCCCGAGACTGGAATTTGTACAGCATGTGGCCGCCCAGTCTCCGCGCAGCGCTGCTCCTTGGCGATTCGAGACCGTATACTGGAACGGACTCTTGCCGTACACCCCACCCGCGTGACGCACCTCAAGGACCTTCCGCTCCAGACGTTGCAGTTCTACGCGACGGCGCCCTATCCCTGCAGCTACCTGCCGGGACGGCAGGCGCGTTCGCAGGTTGCCACGCCGAGCCACCTGATCCACAACGACGCGTACTCGGACCTCGTCACCAGCGGGTTCCGCCGCAGCGGAATGTTCACCTACCGACCCTACTGCGACGGCTGCCGCGCCTGCGTGCCGCTGCGCGTGGTGGTCGACGGCTTCAAGCCCAATCGCAGCCAGCGCCGTGCCTGGACGCAGCACGGCGACCTGCAGGCGCGCGTGCTCAAGCTGTGCTTCGTCCCCGAGCACTACCACCTGTACCTGCGCTACCAAACCGGTCGCCATGCAGGCGGCGGCATGGACCACGACAGCATCGACCAGTACACGCAGTTCCTGCTGCAAAGCCGGGTGAACTCGCGGCTGGTGGAGTTCCGCGAGACCAACCCGGACGGCACCCCCGGCGCACTGCGCATGGTGTCCATCCTCGACGTGCTGAACGACGGCATCTCCGCGGTCTACACCTTCTACGAGCCGGACCCGGAGGCCAGCTACGGCACCTACAGCGTGCTGTGGCAGATCGACCAGGCCAAGCGCCTGCGCCTGCCGCACGTGTACCTGGGCTACTGGATCGGCGAAAGCCCGAAGATGAATTACAAGTCACGCTTCCACCCGCACGAGGTGCTGGTCGACGGCGAGTGGAAGAAAGTCGGGCGGGAAGACTGAGCGCGTCATGCCCGCGACAGGCGCGGGCCTCGTTTCACAAGATAAAATGGCGGGAAGGAAACCGCCATGCGACAAAAAGACTCCTCGGGCCCCGCCACTCCCACCATCCAGGTGATCGAGCGCATGTTCGCGCTGATCGACGTGCTGGCCTCGCGCGAGGAAGCGATCTCGCTCAAGGAGATCAGCGCGAAGACCGGCCTGCACCCGTCGACCACCCACCGCATCCTCAACGACCTGGCCACCGGCCGCTTCGTCGATCGGCCCGAGGCGGGCAGCTACCGCCTGGGCATGCGCCTGCTGGAGCTGGGCAACATGGTCAAGGCGCGCCTGAACGTGCGCGACGCCGCGCTGACGCCCATGCGCGAGCTGCACAAGCAGATCCAGCAGCCGGTGAACTTGAGCGTTCGCCAGGGCGACGAGATCGTCTATGTCGAGCGCGCGTACAGCGAGCGATCGGGCATGCAGGTGGTGCGCGCCATCGGCGGGCGGGCGCCGCTGCACCTCACGTCCACGGGCAAGCTGTTCCTGGCCGCCGATGATCCGCAGCGTGTGCGTGCCTATGCCACGCGCACGGGCTTGGCCGGCCACACGCGCAACAGCATCACGCAGCTGCCGATCCTGGAGCGCGAACTGGCCAAGGCGCGCCAGTACGGCATGGCGCGCGACAACGAGGAACTGGAACTGGGCGTGCGCTGCATGGCGGCAGGCATCTACGACGACCAGGCCAAGCTGGTGGCTGGCCTGTCGATCTCCGCGCCGGCGGACCGGCTGGACGAAAGCTGGTCGGGCAAGCTGCAGGCGACGGCGGACGAGATCTCGGCGGCGCTGGGCTACAAGCCGCCGACGCAGAAGCTGGCGGCGTGAGCGGACTGCGTCATCCCCGCGCAGGCGGGGATCCAGGGCTCCCGAACCCGTAGGTCGGCTTGCCGAAGGCACCCCGACACAAGGAAAAAGCGGCCCGC
>DATAGN010000467.1:0-2936 GCA_036263715.1 Ramlibacter sp. | reverse complement strand
CTGAACTCGGTGCCGCTGCGCTGCAGGGTGCCGAGCCAGCCGGTGGCGGTGGAGCCCACGACGATGGCGATCAGGGCCCAGAACAGCACGTCCACGCCCAGCTTCTGCAGCTTCGGTTCGCGCCCACCGAGCAGCGGCGCGATGTACAGGCCGGTGGCCAGCCAGGCAGTGGCGATCCAGAAGATGCCCACCTGCGTGTGGATCGTGCGGCTCGCCACGTAAGGCAGCAGTTCACCGATCGGCAGCCCGAAGAAGGACTGGCCTTCCACCGCGTAGTGCGCCGTGACGATGCCCATGGCGATCTGCAGCAGCAGCAGGCCGACCACCGCGAAGAAGTACTTGCGGGTGGCCTTCATCGAGGGGAAGGCGACCGCGCCGAGCAGCGGGTCGGTCTTGGGCGGAACCGCGTCTTCCTCGTGCTTGCCGGCGCCGTGCAGCCACAGCATGGCGGCGATGCCGGCGAGCAGCAGGATGATGGAGACCATGGACCACATCGCGGCCGAGGCCGTCATCGTGTTGCCCACCAGCGGCTCGTGCGGCCAGTTGCTGGTGTAGGAGATGCCGGGTTCGTCCGGGCGGTCGGTCGTGGTCGACCACGCGCTCCAGAAGAAGAACGCGGTGAGGGCCTGGCGGTCCGCCGCTTCGGGCAGCGTGCCGGTGCGCATGGCGTACTGCTCGCGCAGCGTGTCCAGCGACGCGGCGGTGCCGAACAGGTCGTCATAGTGGGACGCCACCGAGCGGATGGCCTTGGCGCGCATGTCGGACACGGTCACCTTGCCGGTCTCCGCGTCGTACGTGTTGCGGCGCATCTCCTCCTTGAGCGCTTCGCCGATGGCGCCGCGCTCGGCGGCCGTCAGCTTGGCCGGGTCGTCCGCGACGGCCTTGCTGCGCAGCGCCTTGAGCGTTTCCGCTTCGCGGTGCAGCCAGTCGGCCGACCAGTCCGGCGCGACGTAGGCGCCGTGGCCCCAGACGCTGCCTTGCTGCTGGCCGCCCGAGGACAGCCAGACCTGCTGGCCCTTCTGGATCTGTTCGCCGGTGAAGAGGACCTCCCCGCTCGCGCTGGCGACCGTCTTCGGGATCGGCGGCGCGGACAGGTAGATCTGGTAGCCCAGGTAGCCGAGGGCGCCGAAGGACAGGACGAAGATGAGTCCCAGCCAGCGCCACAGGATGTTGTTGCTTTTCATGATGATCCCCTCGTGGGTGGTGACGATTCAGGCGCCGCCGCAGCCGCCACCACAGCAGCTGCCGCTTGCGTCGGCTGCGGGCGCGTCCTGCGTGCGCGTGATCGCCACGCGCCACAGGGCGGGTCCGGATGCGAGGTAGCTCCAGGCGAACTGGCCCGGGACCTGCGTGTTGAACTGGTCGTACAGGGGCCGCGGGTCGTGGTCGTTGACCAGCTCCAGGGCCTCGCCGTTCGCGAGCGAGCGGAAGGTGGAGAAGATCAGCGGGTGGCGATCGCGCGGCGCGATGGTGCGGACGTCGATGCGGTTGGCGGTCTGTGTCGTCATGCGGCTCCTTGGATGCAAAGGTGAATCTGCCTGGCACCTACTGTTGCCGCACGCGGGGAGTGGGGATTTGACGCGGATCAACTGCCGCGTAGGTCGGTGGTGAGCGCGCGCAGTCTTCCGTAGGTCGGGTTACCGAAGGCACCCCGGCACAAAGAAAAAGCGGCCCGGTGGGCCGCTTCTAAAGAGGAAGCTCTGGATCCCCGCCTGCGCGGGGATGACGCACGATCTACCGGGTCGCTGCCGCCCAGAACATCCGCGTGGCTTCCAGCCCCGCCGGGGTCCAGTGCAGCGCCGGCGACATCGCCTTGACCAGCAGCGCCGAGCGCGTGGCCGCATCGCCGTCGCGCAGTTGCTGGCGCAGCAACATCACGTCGGGGTCCATGGCGCCGTCGTCGGCGGCGGATTCCGCCACCAGCCCGTTGCGCGCCATCGCACGGAAGGTCGCGCGGCGCTTCGGCTGGGAAGGCGCGGCTTCGGTGTACGCGCGGCCGTCGGCGGCGGCAGCGCCGCGCAGCCAGTCGTGCAGCACCTGCAGCTCGTAGCTGGAGAACACGCCGAACATCTCGGCGCGCTCGCCTTGCAGCAAGCCCCAGAAGCGGCTGTTCTCCGCCGGCTCGCCCTTGCGGATCCAGCCGGCCTGCTCCAGCGCCGCGACGAAGTCACCCATGCGCTCGGGTTCGCGCAGCCAGTCGTTGACGCTGCGTCCGGCCACGCGGCAATAGTCGGAGTGCGCACCGTTGCCCGACGTCGCCTTGCGCGCCAGCAGCCGCAGGGCCTCGGCGTCGATGTCGAATGCGGCGATCACGTCGCTGGTGCCGAGCCCGGCATTCGCGAGTTTCGCGCCGGCCTGCATGCGGCGCCAGAAGGCCCCGCCGTCGTCCAGCCGCGGCAGCATGTCGAGGGCGGCCTGGCACGCACGCCGGGCATGGCCCGTGTCGCCGTTGTCGACCGTCACGTGCAGGGTGAAGTAATAGGGATCCAGGCCCAGCTCGTTGAGCTCGTAGGCCGTGACCAGCAGGTGCAGCGGCAGCTGTTCGTAGCCAAGGTTGAAGCCGACCACCTCGGGCAGGAACTCCTCGGCGTTCCATGCGAGCGCCAGCTGGATCAGGCCCTGCTCGTACAGGGCGTCCGGAAGGTCGTCCAGCGGGTCCAGTGCATAGCGCGCCAGCAGGCTGCGGTACAGGACCACGTGGTTCTTGTCGACGGCGCCTTCGCCCAGCTCCTCGACATAGGTGCGCACCAGGTCGCCCATGCGCGCGTTGCCCCAGTGCGGCAGCAGGCCATAGAGCCACGAGCCGTCCACCAGCTTGGTTGGCGCCACGTTGCGCAGGAAGTACAGCGCATGCGCGCGGTTGCCGAAGAAGCGGCGCGGCGCGCCGGCCTTGCGCTGCTCCAGGTACTCGGCATAGCGGGCATGCACGCTGCGCG
>DATAGN010000466.1:0-3896 GCA_036263715.1 Ramlibacter sp. | reverse complement strand
GCAGGAAGCCGGCGCGGTAGCCGTAGATGCCGATGTGCCGCAGCGGCGCCGGTTGGGGCAGGGCCTGCACGCCTTGCGCGAAGCCGTCGCGCCACCACGGAATCGGCGCGCGGCTGAAGTACAGCGCCAGGCCGTCGGCCTGCAGCACGACCTTCACGACATTCGGGTTGCTGAAGTCTTCGAGGCTGGCGATCGGGTGCGCCGCGGTGCTCATGCTCGCCTGCGGTCGGTCGCGCAGCAGCTGCGCCACCGCGTCGACCAGCGCAGGGTCGATCAGGGGCTCGTCACCCTGCACGTTGACGACGAGGTCGTCGCGCTCCAGTCCCAGGTGCTCGCAGGCCTCGGCCAGCCGGTCGCTGCCGGAGGGATGGTCCGCGCGCGTGAGCACCACGCGCACGCCGTGGCGGCTGCAGGCATCCGCGATGCGTTCGCTGTCGGCGGCCACCACCACCTGCGCCGCGCCGGACTGCTCGGCGCGCTGCGCCACGCGCACCACCATGGGCACGCCGCCGATGTCGGCCAGCGGTTTGTCGGGCAGGCGCGTCGAGGCCAGGCGCGCCGGGATCAGGACGGTGTAGCTCACGCGCTCACACCAGCGGCGTGCGGGGCGGCAGGCGCTCCAGTTCCTCGTCGCTCAGCGTGCGCGCTTCTTCCTCCAGCATCAGCGGGATGCCGTCGCGCACCGGGTACGCCAGGCGCGCGCTGCGCGAGAGCAGTTCCTGCCGCTCGCGGTCATAGTCGAGCGGCCCCTTGGTCACGGGGCAGACGAGCAGCTCAAGAAGGCGCGGATCCATGGGCCGATGATAGCCGCGCATCCAGCAGGCGATCGAAGGCTTGCCAGAAGGCATCAGGCACCTGCACTTGCAAGGGCACGGCCCAGGCGTCCGGGTGCACGCGCCAGAGTTTCACCGCATCCTTTTCCGTGCACACGAGCGTCGCATCGAGGGGCAGCCCGGAGGTATCGGCGAAGTCGTGGTGGTCCGGCAGCGCGTGCGTGGCCGCAAGCTGCAGTCCGGCGTCGGCCAGCATCGCGAAGAAGGTTTCCGGATTGGCGATGCCGGCCAGCGCGTGCACAGGCTGCGCGGCGAGCTGCGAGAGCGGCCGTCGCGTGCCGTCCGCGCGCACCGCTGCGGCCGCCAGCGTGCGCTGCATCTGGTGCCCGGCGACGCCCGGTGCGTCGCCGTGGGTGAGCACCAGGTCGGTCGGCCGCGGCCACGGCTCACGCAAGGGGCCGGCGGGCAGCAGCCAGCCGTTGCCGATGCCGCGCCCGTCGAAGACGCAGACCTCGATGTCGCGAGCCAGGGCGTGGTGCTGCAGGCCGTCGTCGCTGACGATCACCTGGGTATCCGCGTAGGCGGCGAGCAGCGCCCGCGCCGCCTCTGCGCGGCGCGCGGCCACGAACACGGGGACATCCGCCTTGCGGCGCAGCAGCAGCGGCTCGTCGCCGCAGTGCGCGGCATCGTCGTCGGGCCGCACCTCGACGCATCCGGACGTGCTGCGCCCGTAGCCGCGCGAGACGACGCCGCAGCGCAGTCCCCGGGCACGCAGGTGTTCGACGATGGCGAGCACGACCGGCGTCTTGCCCGCGCCGCCGGCGACGACGTTGCCGACCACCACCACGGGCACCGGCAGGCGGTCCACCGGCTTGACGCCGCTCGCATACGCAGCGCGGTGCGATGCGGCGAGCGCGCGATAGAGGAGGGAAACGGGGTACAGCAGCGCGGCCAGCGGGCCGCGGCGCTGCCAGGCGCGCTGCAGCGCCTGCGTCACTTCGCCCCGGCCGCCGCCGAGGTCTGCGTGGCGAAGGTGATCTGCGTGAGGCCCACGCGCCGCGCCGCTTCCATCACCGAGATCACCGACTGGTGCGTGGCGGTCGCGTCGGCGCTGATGATCACCACCGAGTCCTTGCCGGCCTTGGCGGCCTCGGCGATGCCCTCGGCCAGCGCTTCCGGCGTGCGGCCCGGCAGCGCCTGCTTGTTGATCATGTAGCGGCCGTCGCTGGAGACCGAGACGATCACTTCCTTCGGGTAGTCGCGCTGTGCCTCGGTGTCGGCCACCGGCAGCTTCAGCTGCATCTCCGTGAACTTGCTGTACGTGGTGGTCAGCATCAGGAAGATCAGGATCACCAGCAGCACGTCGATGAACGGGATCAGGTTGATCTCCGGTTCTTCCTTCACGCGCGGGCGGAAGTTCATGGTGCGGGCTTCCTCAGGCGCGGCGCAGCTGGTTGAGGTGGCGCACGAAGCGCTCGGACGCGAGCTCCAGCGTCAGCAGGTACTCGTCGACGCGGGCGCGGAAATAGCGCCAGAAGATCAGCGCCGGGATCGCGACGATCAGGCCGAAGGCCGTGTTGTACAGGGCCACGGAGATGCCGTGCGCCAGT
The DNA here is from genome assembly GCA_036263715.1 of Ramlibacter sp. Classification (GTDB taxonomy): domain Bacteria; phylum Pseudomonadota; class Gammaproteobacteria; order Burkholderiales; family Burkholderiaceae_C; genus Ramlibacter. Next base: position 1,513 of record DATAGN010000466.1, on the reverse strand, counting down.
TGCGCCGGATTGCCGCCGCCGACCGCGCTACCTACGGCGCCACCGCCGGATTGCGAGCCGAAGATCTCGATCATGCCGATCACGGTGCCGAGCAGCCCGAGCAGGGGGGCGGCCGAAGCGATGGTGGCCAGCGCGGTCAGGTAGCGCTCGAGGCGGTGCGCCACCGCGCGGCCGGTGCTTTCCATGTTGGCGCGCAGGTCGGCCTCGGTGCAGCGCGGGTCCGAATTCAGGGCCCGGAAGCCGCTGGCGAGCACTTCGCCGAGCGCGGAGTTCTGCTCCAGCTGGCGCACGACGTCGGGCGCGGGCACCGAAACGCGCGAGACGGCCAGCGCCTCGTCCAGCAGTTTCGGCGGGGCGACCTTGGCCGTCTTCAGGCTCAGGAAGCGTTCGATGATCAGCGCGAGTGCGAGGATGGAGCAGGCAACCAGCGGCCAGATCGGCCAGCCTGCGGCTTGTATGATCGAGAGCAAGGGGAGGTCCTCTGAGCCTGTCTGCGGTACTGCTTGTGGCGCCCGTCGTGGCGCGTCCGTGCGGCGGATTATGGCGGACGACAAGCTGTAGGCACGACAAGCGGTTCACGTAGGACCGGACGCCGTGGCCGTAGGACGACACTCACAAAAGTTGTGGATAACTTTGTTGAGAAAGCCCCCTCCCACCGCCCGCGACCCGCGCCAATGCTGCGCCTTGACAGAACGATGACCAAATGAGCAGGAAAATATCCTTTGAAATCAAGGACTTGCTCGGAAAATGCTGTGTTTACGCGGGCTTTGCGTGGTCCGGCGCGCTTTCACGCGCTCTGTGGATGAATTTCCATCGGGTTTTCCCTGAGAGAGCGCCGGTTTGTTGACAGACGGAAGCCCGGTTCCGGCAGCGACCCGCCGCGTCTGGGCGGTCGGCGCCCTGTGCCGGGCCGTCGCGGACGCGCTGGAAGCGCGCTTCAACCCGGTGGCCGTGCGCGGCGAGATTTCGGGCTTCTCGCGCGCTGCCAGCGGCCACTGCTACTTCTCGCTCAAGGACGCGCAGGGCCAGGTGCGCTGCGCCATGTTCCGCCGCTCGGCCAGCCTGCTCGACTTCGCACCGCGCGACGGCGAACTGGTCGAGGTGACCGGCCGCCTGGGCGTGTACGAGCCGCGCGGCGACCTGCAGCTGGTGGTGGAGAGCATGCGGCGCGCCGGACAGGGTGCCTTGTTCGAGCAGTTCCTGCGCCTGAAGGCGAAGCTCGAGGCCGAAGGCCTCTTCGAGGCGGAGCGCAAGCGCGAGTTGCCGCTGCTGCCGCGCGGCATCGGCATCGTCACCTCGCTGGGCGCCGCGGCGCTGCACGACGTGGTGACCTGCCTGCGCCGGCGGGCGCCACACATCGCGGTGGTCCTCGCGCCGGCGAAAGTGCAGGGCCCCGATGCGCCGGGCGAGCTGGTGCAGGGCCTGCGCTCGCTGTACGCACTGGCCGGACGCGGCGCGCTGGACGTGATCCTGCTCGTGCGCGGGGGCGGATCCATCGAGGACCTCTGGGCCT
>DATAGN010000465.1:0-2979 GCA_036263715.1 Ramlibacter sp. | reverse complement strand
CCCCTGCCCTCTCCCGCAGGCGGGAGAGGGAGTGTTCAAAGACCCAGCTTCCTGCGCAGCAGGTCGCCGACCTGCTGCGGATTCGCCTTGCCCTTGCTCGCCTTCATTGCCTGGCCGACCAGGGCGTTGAAGGCCTTGTCCTTGCCCGCCTTGATCTGTTCGACATTCGCCGGGTTGGCGGCGATCACCTCGTCGACGATCTGCTCCAGGGCGCCGCTGTCGTTCATCTGCTTGAGGCCCTTGGCCTCGATGACCGCATCGACGTCGCTGTCCTCCCCGGTCCACAGGGCTTCGAACACCTGCCGCGCGGCATTGTTCGACACGGTGCCATCCTGGATCCGCTTGATCAGCGCGGCCAGGGTCGTCGCCGACACCGGCGCCTGCTCGATGCCGATCTCCTGCGCATTCAGGCGACGCGACACCTCGCCCATGATCCAGTTGCTCGCCAGCTTGGCCTGCCCCGACGCTTTCGCCGCTTCCTCGAAGTAGGCCGCCATGGCCTTGCTCTGGGTGACGGTCGTCGCGTCGTACTCGGGCAGCCCGTACTCGGACACGAAGCGCGTGGCCATCACGCGGGGCAGCTCCGGCATGCCCGCCTTCACGCGCTCGACCCACTCGGGCGCGATCACCAGCGGCGGCAGGTCCGGATCCGGGAAGTAGCGGTAGTCGGCCGCGTCTTCCTTGGTGCGCATCGCGCGCGTCTCGCCCGTGTCGGGGTCGAACAGCACCGTGGCCTGCTGGATCGCGATGCCGTCTTCGAGCTGCTCGATCTGCCAGCGCACCTCGAAGTCGATGGCTTCCTTCATGAACTTGAAGGAATTCAGGTTCTTGATCTCGCGCCGCGTGCCGAAGGGCTGGCCGGGCTTGCGCACCGACACGTTGGCGTCGCAGCGGAAGCTGCCTTCCTGCATGTTGCCGTCGCAGATGCCGATCCAGGTGACGATCTTGTGCAGCTCCTTCGCATACGCCACCGCCTCGTCGGAGGAGCGCATGTCGGGCTCGGTCACGATCTCCAGCAGCGGCGTGCCCGCGCGGTTGAGGTCGATGCCGGACTGGCCGACGAAGTCCTCGTGCAGCGACTTGCCCGCGTCCTCCTCCAGGTGCGCGCGCACCAGCCGCACCGACTTCTTCTCTTCCCCGAGGTAGAACTCCACGTTGCCGCCCTGCACCACCGGGATCTCGTACTGCGAGATCTGGTAGCCCTTGGGCAGGTCCGGGTAGAAGTAGTTCTTGCGCGCGAAGATGCTGCGCGGCGCCACGTGCGCGCCGATCGCCAGGCCGAATCGGATCGCGCGTTCGACCGCGCCGATGTTCATCACCGGCAGCGTCCCAGGCAGCGCCAGGTCCACGGGGGAAGCCTGGGTGTTCGGCTCGGCCCCGAACTTCGTGGGCGAGCGGCTGAAGATCTTGCTTTCGGTGGAAAGCTGCGCGTGGGTCTCGAAGCCGATGACGACTTCCCAGCCTTGGACGAGCTTGCTCATTGGAAACCCTCCGGCTTGCGGAGGTGGAAATCGGTCGCCTGCTGGAAGCGGTGCGCCGCGTTCAGCAGCCGGCCTTCCTGGAAGTAGTTGCCCAGCAGCTGCAGGCCCACGGGCATGCCGCCCTCGCCGAAGCCGCAGGGGATGCTCATGCCCGGCAGGCCCGCCAGCGAGCCGGGCAGCGTGAAGATGTCGGCCAGGTAGTCGGCGACCGGGTCGTCGCCGTGCTCGCCGATCTTCCAGGCCACGCTGGGCGCCACCGGTCCGGCGATGAGGTCGCAGTCCTGGAAGGCGCGCTGGAAGTCGTCGGCGATCATGCGGCGGATCTTCTGCGCCTGCAGGTAATAGGCGTCGTAGTAGCCGTGGGACAGCACGTAGGTGCCGATCATGATGCGGCGCTGCACCTCCACGCCGAAGCCCTGGCTGCGCGTCTTCCGGTACATGTCCAGCAGGTCGCCGTACTGCGCCGCGCGCTTGCCGAACTTCACGCCGTCGAAGCGCGAGAGGTTCGACGAGGCTTCGGCCGGCGCGATGATGTAGTACACGGGGATGGCGAGCTCGGTGCGCGGCAGCGAGATCTCCACGCGCTTCGCGCCCAGTTTCTCGTACTGCGCCAGCGCCGCTTCGACCGCGGCGCGAACGTCCGGCGTCACGCCTTCGGCCAGGAACTCTTTGGGCACGCCGATGCGCAGGCCCTCGATGGAGCCGCCGAGCGCCTGCACGAAGTCCTCCGGCGGGACGTCGAGCGAGGTCGAATCACGCTCGGGGTCCGGTCCGCAGATCGCCGACAGCAGCAGGGCGCAGTCCTCGGCGCTGCGCGCCATCGGCCCCGCCTGGTCGAGGCTCGAGGCGTACGCGATCATCCCGTAGCGCGAGGCGCGCCCGTAGGTGGGCTTGATGCCGGTGATGCCGCAGAAGGAGGCGGGCTGGCGGATCGAGCCGCCGGTGTCGGTGCCGGTGGCAGCGGGCGCGAGGCGCGCCGCGACCGCCACCGCGCTGCCGCCCGAGGACCCGCCGGGAATGCGCGACGCATCCCAGGGGTTCTTCACGACGCCATACGCGGAATTCTCGTTCGACGAGCCCATGGCGAACTCGTCGCAATTGAGCTTGCCCAGGGTCACCATGCCTGCGCCGGCGAGGTTGCGCACCACGGTCGCATCGAAGGGCGATGCGTAGCCTTCCAGCATCCTCGAACCCGCCGTGGAGGGGAAGTCGCGCGTGACGAAGATGTCCTTGTGCGCGATGGGCACGCCGAGCAGGCGCGTCGTATCGCCCTTGGCGATGCGCTGGTCGGCCAAGCGCGCCTGCGCCAGCGTCGCTTCCTCGTTGGTGGCGAGATAGGCGCCCAGCGCCTGGTGGCGGCCGGATCGTTCCAGGAAATGCCGCGCCGCTTCGACCGCGGAGACTTCCTTCGCCTTCAGCTTCGCCGCCAGTGCCGTGACGGACAGTTCGTGCAGTTCACCGCTCATTCGATCACCTTGGGCACCAGGAACAGGCCGCG
>DATAGN010000464.1:0-2870 GCA_036263715.1 Ramlibacter sp. | reverse complement strand
AAGGTCCTGCGCAAGAAGCAGGAAGCGCTGGACATCGCCAGCTTCGAACTCGCCAAGCCGGACGGCTCCGCCCTGCCCGGCTTCAGCGCCGGATCGCACATCGACGTGCAGGTGCCCGGCGGCCTCACGCGCCAATACTCGCTGTGCAACGACGCGGCGGAGAACCACCGCTACCGCATCGCGGTGCTGCGCGACGCCAACTCGCGTGGCGGCTCCACCGGCATGCACGACGCCGTGAAGGAGGGCGACATGCTGCTGATCAGCGAGCCCCGCAACCACTTCCCGCTGGTGCATGCCGAGCGCACGCTGCTGTTCGCCGGCGGCATCGGGGTGACGCCCTTGCTGGCGATGGCGCAGCGGCTGGCAAACAGCGGCGCCGACTTCACGCTGCACTACTCCACCCGTTCCGCCGACCGCACGGCGTTCCGCGACGAGATTGCCGGCTCCAGCTACCGGGACCGCGTGCAGTTCCACTTCGACGACGGCGACGCTGGCCAGAAGCTGGACCTGAAAGCCGCGCTCGGCCGGGCCGAACCGGGCACGCACGTGTATGTCTGCGGGCCGACCGGCTACATCGACTTCGTCGTGAAGACGGCGAAGGACATGGGCTGGCCCGACGAGCAGGTGCACCTGGAGTACTTCGGCGCCGCGCCGCAGGACACCACGGGCGACCGCGCGTTCCGGGTCAAGATCGCCAGCAGCGGCGCCACCTACGACATCCCCGCCGACCAGACGGTGGTGCATGCGCTGCAGGAGCACGGCATCGAGATCATGGTGTCTTGCGAACAGGGCGTGTGCGGCACCTGCATCACCCGCGTGCTGCAAGGCGAATGCGACCACCGCGACCTGTACTTCACGGACGAGGAGAAGGCGAAGAACGACCAGTTCACGCCGTGTTGCTCGCGGGCGAAGAGCCCTCTTCTTGTCCTGGATCTTTGAGCGGTGGGGTTCGGGCTTCGCCGCTCACCACCATCCTGCGAACATCCGGACCCCGTAGGGTGGCGGTGTGCCCGCAGGCGAACCCCACCGTGACCCCGCCTTAAAATTTCCCGCTTCATCGAGAACCGAACCATGATGCAACTCCCCGCCCGCTACGACCACGTCGGCAGCTTCCTCCGTCCCAAGTACCTGCTCGAAGCGCGCGCGCAGAAAGCCCGCGGCGACATCACCCCGCAGCAACTGCGCGAAGTCGAGGACAAGGCGATCGCCGAGATCGTGAAGTTCCAGGAAGACGTGGGCCTCAAGAGCGTGACCGACGGCGAGTTCCGCCGCACCTACTTCCACATCGACTTCCTGGAGCAGCTCGGAGGCGTGAAGACCGACATTCCCGTCACGATCAAGAAGCCGGACGGTACCGAGGAACTCGCGCCCCCGGTGATCCGCGTCATCGACAAGGTGCGGCACGCCAAGGACATCCAGCGCGCCGACTTCGAATACCTGAAGTCGCAGGTCTCGGCGGGCCGCACGCCGAAGGTGACGATCCCCTCGCCCACCATGCTGCACTTCCGCGGCGGCCGCGCGGGCATCAGCAAGGATGCGTATCCCGAGCTGGACCCGGTGTTCTACGACGACGTGGCCAAGGCCTACGGGGACGAGCTGCGCTCGCTGTACGAGGCGGGCTGCCGCTACGTGCAGATGGACGATACCAACCTGGCCTACCTGTGCGACGAGAAGATGCGCGAGGCGGCGCGCCAGCGTGGTGACGATCCGAACGAGCTGCCGCACCGCTACGCGAAGTTCATCAACAAGGTCGTCGCGCAGAAGCCCCAGGGCATGCTGCTCGGCATGCACCTGTGCCGCGGCAACTTCAAGAGCACGCACGCCGCCGCCGGCAACTACGAGCCCGTCGCCGAAGCGCTGCTCAAGGAGATGGACATCGACGCGTACTTCATGGAGTACGACGACGAGCGTTCCGGCGACTTCCGCCCCCTGCGCTACCTGCCCAAGGGCAAGACCGTGGTCCTGGGCCTGGTCACCACCAAGTTCGGCCAGCTGGAGGACAAGGACGCCCTGAAGCGCCGCATCGACGAAGCGGCGAAGTACGCGCCGATGGAACAACTGGCGCTGTCCCCCCAGTGCGGTTTCTCGAGCACCGTGCATGGCAACAACATCGCCATGGAAGACCAGCGCAACAAGCTGCGCCTGGTGATCGACACCGCCAGGGAGGTGTGGGGCCAGGACTGAGTGAAAATGGGCGGATGGCCCATGTGTTGTTGATCGAGGACGACGAAGCGCAGCGTTTCGTCGCCGCCTTTGCGCTGAAGAAGGCCGGCCACTCCGTTCGGGAAGCCGCCGACGGTCCTGCCGGCGTGGCGGCCGCGCGCACGGCGCGCCCGGACGTCGTCGTCTGCGACGTGATGATGCCCGGCATGACCGGCTACGAGGTGGTCGCGGTGCTGCGCGGCGACCCCGACCTCGCCACGGTCCCCTGCATCCTCCTCACGGCCATGTCCGACCGCAAGCACATGCGCCAGGGCATGACGGCCGGCGCCGACGATTACCTGACCAAGCCCTACCGCCCCGACGAGTTGTGCGAGGCCATCGCCGCGGTGCTGGCGCGCCGCCAGGTGCAGGAGGAAGCGTTCCGCAGTTCGGTCTCCGGGATGGTGGAGAGCGCGCTGGAGGAGCAGAAGGAGACGCTCGGCCGGCAGTACGAAAGCAAGCTGCAGCGCGAGATCAATGCGCGCTGGACGCAGGCCAACACGGCGAGCGACCTGCATTACGAGAACGCGCTGCTGCTGCTCACCGATCTCCTCGGCAACGCGGGCACCGGCAGCGAGACCGAACTGGCCGAGCGCGTGAAGCAGGCGCAGCAGACCGCGCGCGACACGCTGTACCTGTTCGGCGCCACGCAGGTGATGCCTTACGGC
>DATAGN010000463.1:0-10535 GCA_036263715.1 Ramlibacter sp. | reverse complement strand
CAGAGCTTCTGCGCGGTCCCCAGCACCGCGCGGAACACGCGCAGCGCGATGCTGGCCTGGTAGTAGCCGGCGGTCACGTCCGCCGGAGCGCTCGAGGTGGGCATGGCGCCTCCTTCAGAAGAACACGAGGTCGTCGTTGCTGCGGGGCAGGCGGCGCCAAGTCGCGAGCGCGGCAGAAGCGACGCGCCAGGCGGCATAGCCGCCGGCAAGGGTGAGGACGATCAGCATGGCTTTCTCTCCTTATCGCACGGCTGTGCGAAACGTGGGCGCGGCACGGCGCGAAATGGTTCTTGCAGGCAGTCAGGTCTGGTAGGTCTTGCGCAGCCGATCCCAGCTGGCCTGGGCCCGCTCGGGCGCGCGCGGGTCGCGCAGGAAACGGATGTCGTGCACCAGCCCCATGGCCAGGCTGTAGATCTCGCCCACCAGCTGCTCGGGATCGGTGTCGTCCTTCAGGTGGCCGGCTTCCATGGCCTGCACCACGGTGCGACGCAAGGCGGCGCGCCAGCGGACGACCTCGCCGTGCAGCATGTCGCGCAAGGGCCCTTCCTTGTCGTCCAGCTCGAAGGCGCCGGCGGTGAAGACGCAGCCCTGGTGCGCCTCGACGTCGCGCGTGCGGATGATCCAGCGGCGAACGATCTCGTCCAGCCGCGGCAGGCCCTTGGGCTGCTGCATGGCGGGGACGAACACGTCGTTGATGAAGCGGCGGCCGAACTCCTCGATCACCGCGATCTGCAGCGCCTCGCGCGAGCCGACGCGCGAGAACACGCCGCTCTTGGACAGGCCGATGCGATCCGCCACCACCTGCAGGCTGATCGCCTCCAGACCCTCGGCGGCGGCGAGGTCGAGCGCCGCGCCGACGATGGCGGCGCGGGTGAGCTCGGCTTTCTGGGTCTTGGCGTCCATGTGGTCAAGATTAGCACGTGCGTGCGAAAGTGCAAATCCGCTGGTCGGAGGGGAACGCGCCGTCGGGGTTCGGCGCTGCGCGCGCTCACCACCGACCTACGGGAGCTTACGGGTATTCGTAGGTCGGGGTGAGCCCGGAGGCGAACCCCGACGCTTTCCCCTTTATCAACCCCTCATCAAGAATCGCCACCGCCCGCGTCCACCCCGCCGACGCCCCGCGGATCTTGTGCGGGAAGCAGCTGATGAAGAATCCGTCCGCCGGCAGCGCCTCCAGGTTGTGCAGCTTCTCCAGGTGGCAGTAGCCGATGTCGCGCCCCGCCTTGTGCCCTTCCCAGATCAGCGACGCGTCCTTCGACGCCTCGTACTTCTTCGCCGTGTGCACGAAGGGCGCATCCCAGCTCCACGCGTCGGTACCGGTCAGCCGCACGCCGCGCTCCAGCAGGTACATCGTGGCGTCATAACCCATGCCGCAGCCGGCCGAAACGAAGTGATCGCTGCCGTAACAGGAGCCCGCGCGCGTGTTGATGACGACGATCTCCAGCGGCTGCAGCACGTGGCCGATGCGTTCCAGCTCCGCCTGCACGTCCGGCGCCGTGACCACGTAGCCGTCTTCGAAGTGGCGGAAGTCCAGCTTCACGCCGGGCTGGAAGCACCACTCCAGCGGCACCTCGTCGATCGCGATGGACCGCTCCTGCCCACCCAGCTTCCTGTTCATCGTGGAGTGGAAGTGGTAGGGCGCATCCAGATGCGTGCCGTTGTGCGTGGACAGCGTCACGCGCTCCACCGCCCAGCCCTCGCCATCGGGGAGGTCGCCCTTGCGCAGCCCCGGGAAGAAGGACTCGATCTGTCCCACGGTGTTCTCGTGGGTGAAGTACTCGATCTGCGGCCGGAACGCCGGCGGGTCCGAGACGACGTCGTTCTCGAGGTAGATCGACAGGTCGATGAACTTCCGTGGCATGGGGAAACCTCCTTGGGCCGGCGCTGGGCCCGATGCTAATCTGCCCCGCATGCCCACAGCACCGTACGTTCCCCAGATCCGCCTCTACCAGGATTGGCTGCGCAAGGAGCGCGGCCTCGCGTTCCAGGACTACCCCTCGTTGTGGGAGTGGTCGGTGCGCGATCTCCCTGGCTTCTGGCAGAGCGTCTGGGACTACCTGCGCATCGAATCGCCGACGCCGCATCGGCAGGTGCTGGCCGAGGAGAAGATGCCCGGTGCGCGTTGGTTCGAGGGCGCCCAGGTCAATTACGCGCGGCAGGTGCTGCGGCATGTGGAGCCGGCGCATGCGGCGGGCTTTCCCGCCATCATCAGCCGCAACGAACGCGGGGCGCAGCACGAGATGTCCTGGCCCGAGCTGCGCCGGCAGGTCGCATCCCTCGCCTTGCACCTGAAGGCGCAGGGCCTGCAGCCGGGCGATCGCGTTGCGGCCTACCTGCCCAATATCCCGGAAACCATGGTCGCCTTCCTGGCGGTGGTCAGCATCGGCGGCGTGTGGAGCGTGTGCGCGCCGGACATGGGCACGAACGCGGTGCTCGATCGCTTCCGGCAGATCGAACCGAAGATGCTGATCGCGGTGGACGGCGTCACCTATGGAGGCCGTGACTTCGATCGCACGGCGGTGGTGGCGGAGCTCCGGGCCGCGCTGCCGACCGTGACGCACGTGCTGGTGCACCGCAACCTGGGCGTCGACGCGGCGGCGTTGCCGGCCTTCACCGACTTCGCGCGCGCCATTCAAGGGGACGGTGCCGACGTGGCCGCGTTCGAGCCCCTGTGGCTGCCCTTCGACCACCCGCTGTGGATCGTCTATTCCAGCGGCACCACGGGCTTGCCCAAGCCGATCGTGCACGGGCACGGCGGCATCGTGCTCGTGATGATGGGCGCGGGCGTGCTGCACAACGACCTGGGATGCAGCTACGACCCCAACAGCTGGGGCGAGCGCTACCACTGGTACAGCTCCACGGGCTGGGTGATGTGGAACGCGCAGGTCGCGGGGCTGCTGGCCGGCACCACCTGCTGCATCTACGACGGCAATCCCGGCGGCAGCAAGGACAAGCCGGACTGGGGCGTGCTCTGGCGCTTCGCCTCGGAGCTGGGCGTCACCTTCTTCGGCGCCGGCGCCGCCTTCTTCTCCAACTGCATGAAGGCGGGCGTGGACCTGTCGCAGTACCCGCGCCTGGAGACGGTGCGCCTGCTCGGCACCACCGGCTCGCCGCTACCCGAGGACGTGCGGCGCTGGGGTACGGAGCAGTTCGCCAGGATCGGCATCCCCGACATCTGGTGGTGCAACATCTCCGGCGGCACGGACTTCGCCGGCGCCTTCATCGGCGGCCACCGCGAGCTGCCGCAGAAACCAGGGCAGATGCAATGCCGCGAACTCGGATGCGCCGTCGAGGCGTGGAACGAGCAGGGGCAGCCGGTCATCGGCGAAGTCGGCGAGCTGGTGTGCGTGAAGCCGATTCCTTCCATGCCGCTGTACTTCTGGAACGACCCCGGCAACAAGCGCTATCTCTCCAGCTACTTCGACATGTACCCGGGTGTCTGGCGCCACGGCGACTGGCTGAAGATCGGCGGCGACGGCGGCTGCATCATCTACGGGCGCAGCGACGCGACCATCAACCGGCATGGCCTGCGCATGGGCACCAGCGAGTTGTTCAGCGCCGTCGAGGCCCTGCCGGAGGTGCTGGACTCGATGGTGGTGGACCTGGAGTACCTGGGGCGCGAGAGCTACATGCCGCTGTTCGTGGTGCTGCGCCCGGGACACACGCTGGACGATGCGATGAAGGCGCGCCTGGCCGGTGCGATCCGCACCGCGCTCAGCCCCCGTTTCGTGCCCGACGAGATCCTGCAGGTGCCGGAGATCCCGCGCACCTTGTCGGGCAAGAAGCAGGAGTTGCCGATCAAGAAGCTGCTGCTCGGGCAGCCGGTCGAGAAGGTGGTCAATCGCGATGCGATGGCGAATCCGGGGTGCCTGGATTGGTATGTCGCGTTCGCCCGGAGCCGGGCTTCCTGATTGTTGTGTCGGGCTTCGGCTTCGCGCTCACCCCGACCTACGGGGTGAGCGTCGTAGGTCGGGGTGAGCCCGCAGGCGAACCCCGACGTTGTCGGCGCCTCCATCGATTGCTTCTCGTCGCCTCGGCGCCTAGGATGGGTGCTCCCGACACTTTGCCATTCGGATTCCCCATGTTCCTCAAGAATTGCTGGTACGTCGCCGCCTGGGACCACGAACTCCTCGACGGCACGCTGCTCGCGCGCACCATCCTCGAGGAAGCGGTGCTCCTGTACAAGTCGGAGAGCGGCAAGGTCGTCGCGCTGCAGGACCGCTGCTGCCACCGTGGCGTGCCGCTGCACCTGGGCCGGCGCGAGGGCGACTGCATCCGCTGCATGTACCACGGCCTCAAGTTCGACCCCACCGGCAAGTGCATCCAGATCCCGGGGCAGGACACAGTGCCGGCCAAGCTGGGCGTCAAGAGCTATCCGGTGATCGAGAAGGACCACTTGGTGTGGATCTGGACGGGCGATCCCGCCAAGGCGGACCCGGCGCAGATCATCGACTTCCCCTACCTGCGCGAGCCGCAGTGGAAGGGCGTGCCCGACTACATGCACTACAAGGCCAACTGGCTGCTGATCGTCGACAACCTGTCCGACTTCGCGCACCTGGCTTTCGTGCACACCAAGACGCTGGGCGGCTCGGAGGAATACGCTTACAAGACGAAGCCGGTTGCCGTGGAACGCCTGCCGCGCGGCTTTCGCGTCGAGCGCTGGCACATGGACGCGCCGCCGCCGCCCTTCCACAAGAAGGTGCTGCCGGCCGCGGAGAAGGGCAGCAACATCGACCGCCGCAACATCGGCCACATGCACATCCCCGGCATCTTCTTCCTGGAGTCGATGTTCTCGCCCGCGGGCAGCGGTTCGGAGCACGGCAACCGCGAGGGCACGCGCGAGTACCGCAACTGCCAGTTCATGACGCCGGAGACGCGGCGCAGCACGCATTTCTTCTGGACCTACCTGAACAACTGGGAGGGCGAGGACCACGCCATCTCCCGCTCGTTGCACCAGAGCCTGATCGAAGGCTTCCTGGAAGACAAGCACCTGATCGAGGCGCAGCAGGTGGTGATCGATTCGGATCCCAGCTTCGAGCTGCAGGCGATCGCCTCCGATGCGGCGCTGTCGCACTTTCGCATGACGCTGGCGAAGCTGGTGGCGCAGGAGCAGGCCGAGCTCGCGACGCAGCAGGCGGCGACGCCCAAGGTCGTGAAGCCGCACCAGGTGGGGATGGCCTAGTCGCCTACTTCCGGTTCACCAGGACGATCCCCACTGCCACCGCCGCCAGGGCCACGACCAGCTGCAGCGTCAGCGGCTCCTTCAGCAGCATCACGCCGAACAGCAACGCGAACAGCGGGGCGAGGAACGTGAACGAAGACAGCTGCGTGGCCGGGTAGTGCCGCAACATCCACATCCAGGCGAGGTAGCTCGCGAACGCGCCGATCACCGTCTGCAGGCCGATGGACAACCAGGCATAGCCCGAGTACTGCAGGGACCAGCTCTCGCCGAGCGCGAGCGAGAGCAGCGGCGCCACCAGGGCGGTGACGGCCACCTGGTAGAACAGCGTCTTCTCGGCGCTGGCGCTCGCCATCTTGGAGCCGCGGATCACCAGCGTCGTCAGGCCCCACAGGATGCCCGCCGCCAGTGCGAGTGCGTCGCCGCGCAGCTGCCGCGGCGTGCTCTTGCCGGTGAAGCCTTCACTGAAGGCGAAGGCGACCGCCGCGAAAGCGATGGTCAGGCCCACCCACTGCAGCGGCCGCAGCTTCTCGGATGGCACGATCCTCGGTAGCAGCAGCGCCACCACGAAAGGCGAGGTGTAGAGGAAGACGGTCAGGCGCGACGCCGTGGTGTCGCGCAGCCCCAGGTAGATGCACGCGAACTCGGCCGCGAACAGCACGCCCGCGAGCAGGCCGGCCGGCAGGGTGCCGTCGCGCTCGAAGAGCTTGATGCGGCGCACCGCGCACCAGGCCCACAGCAGCGCCGTCGCCCCGACGAAGCGGATCGCCGCCTGCCACAGGGGCGGCACTTCGCCGACGGTCGTCTTGATCAGGATCTGCTGGAAGCCCCAGAACAGGCAGCAGGCAATCAGCAGCGTGACGGCGAGTGCGTCGAGGTGTTGTTTTCGTTCGCGCATCGCGCGATGGTAATCAGGCTGCCCGCGCCAGCTTGGCCAGCAGCTTCTTCAGCGCCGCCTGCTCCGACGCGGCGAGCGCGCCGAGCATCTGCGACTCCTGCGCGCGCGCCTTTTCCAGCAGCGGCCGCACCAGCTTCTTGCCCGCGGGGCTGGCGGTCACCAGCGTGCGCCGCTGGTCGGCGGCGTCGGCCAGCAGCGTCACCCAGCCCTGTTCGGCCATGCGCTGGACCAGCTTGGTCACGGTGGGTTGCTTGGACAGCACCTCGTGCGCCAGCTGGCTCACGGTGAGCGGCGCGCCATCGTGCAGGGTCGCCAGCACGCGCCATTCGATGGAGCTCAGGCCGGCCTGCCGGACGTGCGCGTCGAAACTCTTGTACAGGGCGTGGTTCGCCTGCCCGAGCAGGTAACCGAGGTACTGGTCCACGAAACGCTCGCTCACAGCGGATGCTCCGTGTAGTAGCGCCCGCCGTGGAACAGCAGCGGCGACGCGCCCGCGCGCTGCGTGCAGCGCTCCACCTCGCCGACGAAGATCACGTGGTCGCCTTCCTCGTAGCGGCTGCGGTTGAAGCACTCGAAGCTGGCCGCCGCGCCGTGGAGCAGGGGCGCTCCGCCCGCACCCTCGTCGAAGGTCACGCCCGACCACCGGTCGACGCCGCGCCTGGCGAAACGCTCCGCCAGCGGCTTCTGGTCGGCCGCCAGGATGTTGATGGCGTAGTGCGAGCCGGCGCTGAAGACGTCCATGGAAGCGGCGGCGCGCGACAGGCTCCACAGCACCAGTGGCGGCAAGAGCGACACCGAATTGAAGGAATTGGCGGTGAGGCCGACCACCTGGCCGTCGTCCGTGCGGGCGGTGACGATCGTCACGCCGGTGGCGAACATGCCCAGCGCCGCGCGGAATTCCTGCGGCGAAAAGCTCGGCGGCCGGGCCTGCAACGGCGGGTTCATCGGGAAGCGGATTGCATGAATTTTCATGTAGTATGAACCACGACTACGAGGCGCGCCACCGACATGCTGCAGGAAACCATCGAACCCGCGTGGCTGGAAGCATTCGAGGCGGTGCTGGGCCGCTGCGCCCTGCAGCGCGGCGACACCGTGGCCGTGCTCAGCGAAAGCCAGAGCCGTCCCATCCTGTGTGAACTCGCCCGCCTGGCCGCGGCGCGCCTGGGCGCGCAGGTCTTCAGCGTCATGTTGCCCAGCGTCTTCAGTGCGACATCGCCGGTGCAGCGCTCCACGGGTGCGTCGCCCGTCCTGCGCCAGATCGCCCCCGTGGTCAACGCGCTGGCCGGCAGCACGCTGGTGGTGGACTGCACCGTCGAAGGCCTGATGCACGCGCCGGAACTGCCCGCCATCCTGAAGGGCGGCGCCCGCGTGCTCTACGTGAGCAACGAGCACCCGGAAGCGCTGGTGCGCCTCGTGCCGGACGACACGCTGGAGCCGCTGGTCAAGGACCACGTGAAGCGCCTGCGCACCGCGCGCGAAATGCGCGTGCACTCGGCTGCGGGCACCGACCTGCGCATCTCGCTGCAAGGCGCGGTGTGCGGCGGCAACTGGGGCTACACCACGCGCCCGGGAACGATGACGCACTGGCCCGGTGGGCTGGCGCTGGCCTTTCCCGCCAGGGGCAGCGTCAACGGCAAGCTGGTGCTGGACCACGGCGACGTGAACCTCACCTTCAAGCGCTACATGGAGCACCCGGTCACGATGCGCATCGAGGACGACCACGTCACCGCCATCGACAAGTGCGCGGTCGACGCGGAGCTGATGCGCGCGCAGTTCGCCGCCTGGGGCGACCGCGCCGCGTATGCCGTCAGCCATGTCGGCTATGGCCTCAATGCCGCGGCGCGCTGGGACAGCATGGCGCTGTACGACCGGCGCGACTTCAATGGCACCGAGTTGCGCGCCTTCGCCGGCAACTTCCTCTACAGCACCGGCGCCAACGAGGTGGCGGGGCGGCACACGCCCGGCCACTTCGACCTGCCGATGCGCAACTGCACCGTCCTCATCGACGGCGTCACGGTCGTCGACGAGGGGCGTCTCGTCCCATGACGTCCACGCCCACCTTCACCACCCTCGGCGGCGGCCCCACCGTGCTGATGCTGCACGGCATCGGCGGCGGCCATCTCGCCTTCGCGCCTCAGGTGGAGACGCTCGCGAGTTCCGGCTTCCGCGCCGTCGCCTGGGACATGCCCGGCTACGGCCACAGCGCGCCGATCGAGCCCTACACCTTCAAGGGACTGGCGCAAAGCTGCATCCAGCTGATCGAAAGCCTGAAGTGCGACAGCGTGATCCTGGTCGGCCACAGCATGGGCGGCATGGTGGCGCAGGAGGTGGTGGCGCGCCGTCCCGAGCTGGTGCGCCGGCTCGTGCTGTGCGGCACATCCCCGGCGTTCGGCAAGCCGGGCGGCGACTGGCAGCGCGAGTTCGTCGCGCAGCGCACCGCGCCGCTGGACGCCGGCAAGAGCATGGCGGAACTGGCCGAAACGCTGGTGCCGCAGATGATCGGGCCCGGCTCCTTGCCCGAGGGCGTGCGCCTGGCCACGCACTGCATGGGGCTGGTGCCCGCCGCGACCTACCGGCGTGCGCTGGAGTGCATCGTCACCTTCGACCGGCGCGGCAACCTCGCCAACATCAACGTGCCCACGCTGTTGATCGCCGGCGAGCACGACCGCAACGCGCCGCCTGCCGTGATGAAGAAGATGGCCGCGGCCATTGCCAACAGCACCTTCATCGAGATGAAGGGCGTGGGCCACCTGCAGAACCTGGAGGCGCCGGACGAATTCGATGCGCTGCTGCTCAACTTCCTGCAGTTGCCGGAGAGGCTGCTGCACTGACATGCGCTCGCGCCTCGCCGCTGCCCTGGTGTGCGCCGCCCTGGCAGGCGCCGCGCATGCCGAGCCGGACGCAGCCCTGCTCGGCGAGGCGCAAGGCTATCCGCTCGGAACCGCGGCCACGCTGTTCCAGCCGACGCACCGCGTGGGAGCCTGGTCGGCCCTGGACCAGGTGCCCGGCGTGCGGGTGCGCCGCGTTGCCGCGCCGGCGCAGGCGCAGCCCCTGCCGCGCGTGGCGGGGGCGGTGCCGATCCGCTATCGCTTTCGCAACCTCTCGTACACGCTCGACGACTACCTGGAGCGCCATCGCGCCACCGGCCTTCTGGTCCTGAAGGACGGCCAGGTGGTCGCGGAGCACTACCGCTACGGGCGCAAGGAGGACGCGCGCTTCCTCTCCTTTTCCATGGCCAAGAGCGTCACCTCGCTGCTGGTCGGCATCGCGCTGGACAAGGGGCTGATCGCCTCGCTCGACGACCCTGCGCAGAAGTACGCCAAGGGCCTGCAGGGCACGCCCTACGGTGCGACCTCGCTGCGGCACCTGCTGCGCATGTCCTCTGGCCTCGTGTTCAGCGAACGCTATGACGGCAACGACGACTCGGCGCGCATGGGGCGGGCCTTCGCTGGCGCGCCCGGCGGAACGCTGGAGGTGCTGCGCACCATCCAGGACCGCCATGCCGAAGCCGGTGCGGTGTTTCGCTACGCGAGCGCGGAAACCGATGTCCTCGGCCGCGTGCTCGCCGGCGCCACGGGGCGCACGCTCGCCGACCTGACATCCGAGTGGTTGTGGATGCCGATCGGCGCCGAGCGCGAGGCCTTCTGGCGCATCGGCGGCGACGGGCAGGAGGGCGCCTCCGGCTACTTCAACGCGACCTTGCGCGACTGGGGGCGCCTCGGCCTGCTGCTTGCGAACGATGGGCGCGTGGGTGACCGGCAGGTCGTGGCGCGCGAGTACCTGCTCGACGCGACCGACCCCGCCCGGCAGCCCCCCGCGATGCAGCCGCGCCGTGCCACGCCGTACATGGGCTATGGCTACCAGCTCTGGCTGATGCCGCTGGCGGAGCGCACGTTCGCGATGCAGGGTGTCTATGGCCAGGGGCTGTACGTGCAGCCCGCCAGCGGCATCGTGATGGTGGTCACGTCCGTGTGGCAGCAGCCGAGCGGCCAGCAGGACCCGGCGCCGGGCAACGAGCGCAACGCGCTCTGGTTGGGCGTGCTGCGTTCGCTGGGTGGCAGGACCGAGTAGACGAGGAGACACCATGGACGTACTTGCATTCACCCCCGCCGTCGGCGACCACGCTTTCACCGCGCAGCAGCGCTCCCTGCTGGCGCTGGCCAACGAGCTCGGGCGCACGAAGTTCGCGCCGCGCGCGGCCAAGTGGGACGAGGAAGCGAGCTTCCCCTTCGCCAACTACGACGACCTGCGCGCCGCTGGCCTGCTGAAGATCTGCGTGCCGCAGGCGCACGGTGGCCTGGGCGCCGACTACCCGACGTACATGATGGTGGCCGCGGAGCTCGGGCGCTTCTGTGGCGCGACCGCGCTCACGTGGAACATGCATGTGTCCTCCACGATGTGGACCGGCGTGCTGGCCGAAGGCATCCCCATGACGGAGACCCAGCGCGCCGAACACGA
>DATAGN010000462.1:0-13819 GCA_036263715.1 Ramlibacter sp. | reverse complement strand
ACCCAACCTACAACGCGGAGTCCGTAGGTTGGGTTGCGCGGCAGCGCACCCCAACACGACCTACCCGCGCAGCTTCGCCAGCAGCCCTGCCGTCGACGCATCCAGCCCCGACACATCACCGCTGGCCAGGCGCTTGGCGATGTCCGTCGCCAGCACCTTGCCCAGCTCCACCCCCCACTGGTCGAAGCTGTCGATGCCCCATACGCTGCCGCTCGTGAACACGCGGTGTTCGTACAGCGCCAGCAGCGCACCCAACGATGCCGGGTTCAGCGCATCCAGCACGAAGAAGGTGCTCGGGCGGTTGCCGCTGAAATTGCGGTGCCCGCCCGCATCGGCCTTCCCCTGCATCAGCGCCTGCGCCTGCGCCAGCGCGTTGGCCAGCAGCAGTTCGTGGTGCACCGGCAGCTCGTGCGCGGGTTCGCGCACGGCGATGAACTCCACCGGCACGGTGTCCGTGCCCTGGTGCAGCATCTGGAAGTACGCGTGCTGGCCGTTGGTGCCAGGCTCGCCCCACAGCACGGGCGAGGTGTCGAAGCCGAGCGCCTGGCCTTGCGCGTCCACGCTCTTGCCGTTGCTTTCCATCTCCAGCTGCTGCAGGTAGGCGGGAAGGCGCCGTAGCGCGCTGTGGTACGGCGCGATGCTGCGGCTGCCGAACTGGTGGAAGTTGCGGTACCAGATGTCCAGCAGCCCCAGGCGCACCGGCAGGTTGCTTTCCAGCGGCGCCGTGCGGAAGTGTTCGTCCATCGCGTGCGCGCCGCCGAGGAGCTCGCGAAAGGCCTGCGCGCCGACGGCAATGGCAATCGGCAGGCCGATGGCCGACCACAGCGAATACCGGCCGCCGACCCAGTCCCAGAACCCGAACGTCGTGGAGATGCCGAACTCGCCCGCGGCCTGGACGTTCGTCGTCAGGGCCGCGAAGTGACGGCCGATGTCCGTGCCGCCCTGCTGCGCGAACCAGGCCTTGGCCGAGCGCGCGTTGGTCATCGTCTCCAGCGTGGTGAAGGTCTTGGAGGCCACCAGGAACAGCGTCGACTTCGCCTGCAGCTTCTGCAACACCGCGTCGAGCTCGTGCCCGTCGATGTTGGAGACGAAGTGGAAGCGCTTGCCGGGCGTGACGAAGGCGTCCAGCGCCGCCACCGCCATCTGCGGCCCGAGGTCCGAACCGCCGATGCCGATGTTCACGACATCGGTGATGGCTGCGTCCGCGCGGACCTTCTCCGCGAACGCCAGCATTGCCTCCAGCGCGTCGTGCACGGCCACGGAGTCCGGGTCCGCCGCGTTGCGCGGCGCGCGCAGCAGCCAGTGCTTGACGGCGCGATCCTCGGTGTTGTTGATGCGCTCGCCCGCGAACAGCGCGGCACGATGTTCTTCCAGCCCGGTCTCGCGCGCCAGTGCCACCAGCAATCGTTCGGTGGCTGGTTCGAGCAGGTTCTTGGAAAGATCCGCAAAGACGTGCGGCGCCTGCTGGCTCAGACGCGCGAAACGGTCCGGGTCCGCGCCGAAAGCGTGGCGCAGGTCGAACACGGCCCCGCGCGTGCGGAAGGCTTCCTCCAGCCGCGCCCACGCAGCCGTCCGGTCACAGCGAATACGCGTCATGCCGCCTGGATCAGCTTTTCCAGCTTCACCGCGTCGGCGCCGAAGGTGCGGATGCCCTCGGCGAGCTTCTCGGTGGCCATCGCGTCCTCGTTGAGCGCCCAGCGGAACTGGCGCTCGTCGTACTGCACGCGTTCGATCTGCATGCCTTTCGCCTGCGCCGGGTCCAGCGCCCGCTGCACCGGAGCATCGGACTGCTGCAGTTCGGCCATCAGCTCCGGGCTGATCGTCAGCAGGTCGCAGCCGGCCAGCGCCAGGATCTGGCCCGTGTTGCGGAAGCTCGCGCCCATCACCTCGGTGGGGATGCCGAAGTGCTTGTAGTACTCGTAGACCTGGCGGACCGACTTCACGCCGGGATCGTTGGCGGCCGCGCTTGCCGCCTCGTCCCACTTGGCGCCGGCCGACTTCTTGTACCAGTCGTAGATGCGGCCCACGAAGGGCGAGATCAGCTTCACGTTGGCCTGGCCGCAGGCCACCGCCTGGCAGAACGAGAACAGCAGCGTCAGGTTGCAGTTGATGCCGCGCTGTTGCAGGCGCCCGGCCGCCTGGATGCCTTCCCACGTGCTCGCGATCTTGATCAGCACGCGGTCGGTGGGCACGCCCTCGGCCTGGTACAGCTCGATGATGCGCTCGGCGCGGGCGAAGGTGGCTTCGCTGTCGAAGCTCAGGCGCGCGTCGACTTCGGTGGAAACGCGGCCGGGTACGTGCTGCAGGATCTCGGTGCCGAAGCGCACCAGCAGGCGGTCGATCACCTCGTCGATCGACCGGCCGGGAAAGCCGCGCACCGTCTCCTGCAGCAGGTGCGCATAGTCGGACTTCTGCACGGCTTTGAGGATCAGCGAGGGATTGGTCGTCGCGTCCTGAGGCTTGTATTGCGCGAGCTGGCGGAAGTCGCCGGTGTCCGCGACCACCGTGGTGAACTGCTTGAGGGCATCCAGTTGGTTCATGCGCCGATTATCGGGCGCGCCGGCAAGGCCCGGCGTAGGTTCAGGCGCCCGGAACGACCGCCACCCCGTGCCCTGCGAGTTGCAGGCCGACTTCCGCGCCAAGGTCGAGCACACGCGCCACCTCGGGCGAGACCACGAACACCGGGCCGAGCTCGGTCTCGAAGGTGTATTCGTAGCGGCTGCCGAGGTAGGCCCGCTTGGCCAGGCACCCGCGCAGGCCTTGCCCCTCCCCGACGAGCTGCCAGGCCTCCGGCCGCACGGCGATCTTCACGGGACCCGCGGCCACCGGCCAACGCGGTGCGATGCGCAGCGGGCCGAGCTGCACCACGCCCTGGCTGTCTGCGTGCGCAGGGAACAGCGAGGCCTCGCCCATGAAGCCCGCCACGAAGGCGCTCGCCGGTGCCTCGTACAGCTCCTGCGGCGTGCCCCGCTGCGCGATCGCGCCCTGCTCCATCACGATGATCTGGTCGCTGACCGCCAGTGCTTCGTCCTGGTCGTGCGTGACGTAGGCGACCGTGAGGCGCAGGCGCTGCTGCAGCGCGCGGATCTCGTCGCGCATTTCGCGGCGCAGGCGCGCGTCCAGGTTCGACAGCGGCTCGTCGAAGAGCAGCACCGCGGGCTCGAGCACCAGCGCACGCGCCAATGCCACCCGCTGCTGCTGCCCCCCGGACAGCTCGCTGGGCAAGCGCTGCTCCAGGCCGACCAGCCCCACGTTGCGCAGCGCCTCCAGGGCGCGGCTGCGCACATCTTCCTTGGCCACGCCGGACATCCGCAGGCCATAGCCCACGTTCTCCAGCACGTCCATGTGCGGGAACAACGCGTAACTCTGGAACACCATGCTCACGTTGCGCTGCGCCGGGCCGAGCGTCGTCACGTCCTGCCCCTCGATCAGCACCTGGCCGCCGGTGGGCGTCTCCAGGCCGGCGATCATGCGCAGCGTGGTCGTCTTGCCGCAGCCGGAGGGACCGAGCAGCGTCGTGAGGCTGCCGCGGGGCACCTCGAAGCTGACAGCGCGCACGGCCAGCGGCCCCGCGGGGTCGTCGCCGTAGCGCTTGCTGACGTTGCGGAATTCGATGCCGGCGGCCATTACGCTCCCACGGGTTGTGCGGCCACGGCGACGGCGCGCCGGCCCAGGCGGCGTTCGCCGACGATCCACTGGATGGCGGCGGTGACGACGCTCATCATCGCGATGAGCACGGTGCAGTAGGCAAGCGCCACGCCGTAGTCGCCGTTGCCCACCCGTCCGATGATGTACGTGGTGGCGAGTTCATTTTCCGCCGTCACGAGGAAGATGACCGCCGACACCGTGGTGATCGCGCGCACGAAGCTGTAGACCAGCGCGGCCACCAGCGCGGGCTTCAGCAGCGGCAGCACCACGTGCCGCAGCGTCGCCAAGGTGGAGGCCCGCAGCATCAGCGAGGCTTCGTCCAGCGACTTGTCGATCTGCTGAAAGGCCGCCGTGCCGGCGCGCACGCCGACGGGCAGGTTCCGGAACAGGAAGCACAGCACGATGATGAGGCCGGTGCCGGTCAGCTCGAAGGGCGGCACGTTGAAGGCAAGGATATAGCTCACGCCCAGCACCGTGCCGGGAATGGCGAATGCCAGCAGCGCCGAGAATTCGAAGAAGCCCTGCCCGCGAAAGCGCGTGCGCGCCAGCAGCCAGGCGATCAGCAGGCCCAGGGTCGCCGTGAGCGGCGCCGCGATGGCCGCGAGCTTGATGGTGGTGAGGAAGGAGTTCCACGCCGTGCCCGCCCACACCAGGCCGAAGGCACCCCACTCCAGCGCGAATGCCGTGCGGAAGTGCGCGAGCGTCAGCGTGTAGTCGCGCCCCCAGGTCTGCACGAAGCCGCCGGCAAAGGCGAACAGGTACACGGCGATCGTGAACGCCAGCCACGGCATCGCGATCCATTGCACCAGGCGCCGCACGTGCGCCGGCAGCGCCATCGGCACGCCGGCGTCTCCCTTGCCGCTGACGGTGGTGTAGCTGCGCCGTCCCAGCACCCGGCGCTGCAGCGCGAATACGGCCAGCGCGAACAGCGTCAGCAGCCAGGCCAGCGAGGCCGCGCGACCCTGGTCGTACTGCGCGCCGACGATGGCGAAGAAGATCTCGGTGGAGAGGACCGAGAACTGCCCGCCGACCACCACCGGGTTGCCGAAGTCCGCCATGCTTTCGATGAAGCCGACCAGGAAGGCGTTGGCCAGGCCCGGGCGCAGCAGCGGCAGCGTGATGGTGCTGAAGGTGCGGCGCGCGTCCGCACGCAGCGTCTGCGCCGCCTCCTCCAGGCTGGGCGCGATGCCCTGCACCACGCCGCGCATGATCATGAACGCGATGGGCGTGAAGGCGAAGGTCTGCGCCACCCACACGCCGAAGCCGCCGTAGAACCAGCGGGAGGGCGCGATGGCGAAGGCGAACTCGAGGAACTGGTTGAAGATGCCTGCGCGCCCGAACAGCAGGATGAGGCCCAGCCCCACCACGAAGGGTGGCGTGATGATCGGCAGCAGCGCCAGCACGTTGAGCGCCTTGGTGTGCCGCCGCGGCCCGCGTTCGGCCACCAGCGCCATCAGGGTGCCGAGCAGGGTCGTCGAGGCTGCGGTCGCCACGCCGAGTGCGAGCGTGTTCCAGGCGACCCCGCAGCGCACGCCGCCCACCACGCAGTCCAGGCTGAAGTTGCGGGCGTTGAAGATGCGCTGGACGAAGGCCGCGAGGGAGCCGCCGTCCTCGCCGAAGAAGGCGCTGGCCAGCGCCTTGAGCACCGGGTACACGATGAAAAGGGCCAGCAGGCCCGAGGAAACGATCACCGCCGCGGCGACGAACAGGTCCCCGCGAAAGGCGCCGCGCCGCGCGAGCCCGAAGGCACCCAGCACCACCAGCGCGGCAAGCGCGGCCGCGCCGCCCCAGCCCATGCCGAACTGCTGCAGCGCGAGCTGGCCGAAGGAGCGCTCGAGGACGGCGAAGCTCCATCCCTTGCCGCCGATCACGAAACCGGCCGCGAGCACGACGGCCGCGCCACCGAAGCCGGCCAGTGCAAGCAGGTTGCCTTGCGGCACGCCGGGTCGCATTGCACCGGCGGCCGCAGCTGCGAGCAGTCCTGCCACGCCGGCGAGCAGCCACCACCGCCCGAACGCGGTCGCCTGCAGCACGCCGTTGGCAAACGGCTGCTCGCCCCACGCGCGATGCAACTGCAGCAGGCCGTTGGCGTCCTGCAGCGCATACCAGGGGAACGCGAGGTACGCGATCAGGCCGGCGGCGGCCCACGCCCACACCGCCGCATTCGGGTGCCGGGTTCTCACGCGATCAGCGCGGGATCGCCTGCACTTCCTTTTCCCAGCGCTGGATCAGGCGGCGCCGCTCGGCGCTGGCGCCGTACTTCGCATAGTCGTAGTTGATCAACTTGATCTTGCGAAAGTCCGGCACCCGCGCATCGACCTTGGCGCCCTTGTTGCTCGGCAGCTGGAAGCTCTTGGCCGCCGCCGCCATCTCTTGCGCACCGGGCGTCAACGCCCACTCGTAGAACTTCTTCGCGGCCTCGAGGTTGCGCGCACCCTTGATGATGCTCATGGAGCCGATCTCCGCGCCGGTGCCGTCCGCGGGCGTGACGGTCTCCAGTGGGAAGCCCTGCATCTTCTCGCCGGGGCCGTCGTGCACGAAGCTGATGGATACCGCGGTTTCGCCGCGCGCTGCCGCCTTGATGGGCGCGGTGCCGGACCGCGGATAGGCACCCACGTTGCGGTGCAGGGCCTTGAGGTAATCGAAGGCCTTGTCCTCGCCCATCAGCTGCACCAGCGTCGCGATCATCGTGTACGCGGTGCCGCTGGATGCGGGGTTGGCCACCTGCACCTCGCCCTTGTACTCGGGCCGGGTCAGGTCGGTCCAGGTCTTCGGCACCGGCAGCTTCTTCTTGGCCAGCAGCTCCGAGTTGTAGCCGAAGCCCAGCGGGCCCGAGTAGATGCCTACGGTGCGGAAGTTCGACTGCTTGGCCTGCTGCTGCGCCCAGTCGTGCAGTTGCGGCAGCGACGGCGACTTGTACTCCAGCGTGAGGCCCTGCTCCGCCGCCTGCAGGTGCGGGTCGCCCGTGCCGCCGAACCAGACGTCCGTCTTGGGGTTCTCCTTTTCCGCGATCAGCTGCGCCAGGGCCTCGCCCGACCCCTTGATGCTCAGGTTCACGCGCGTGCCGGTGGTGCGGGCATAGACCGTGGCGATCATGTTGCACCACTCGGCCTGCACCGAACAGATCACGTTGACCTGCGACTGCGCGGCGGCGGCTTGCGCCAGACCGGTGAGCACCAGGCCGATACAGAACTTGCGCATCTTCGCTCCGTAGTAACGTTATTACACGGGCGGGAGCTTAGCCTTGCTGCATGCCCGCCGCGACGGGGTTAACACCGTCGCCCGGATGCGCCTGCGCGGTGCGGGGCATGCACCCCAATGGCCGCTGAAACCAAGTTACAGTGAAAGCACACGACGCAGAACAACCATGAGTTTCGATCTCGTTCTCTTCGGCGGCACGGGCGACCTCGCCTGGCGCAAGCTGATGCCGGCGCTGTTCCAGGCCTTCCGCCACGGCACGCTGCCGGACAACGGCCGCATCATCGGCATCGCGCGGGACGACATGAGCGACGCCCAGTACCGCGAGTTGATCCGCGCCCGCTTCGACGACGTCGACCTCGCCAAGCGGCCGACGCCCGAGGAGTTCGACCGCTTCGCGCGGCTGCTGTTCTACGTGCGCCTGGACCTGTCCAAGCCGCAGGACTACCGGCGCCTGGCCGACATGCTGCGCGAGCGGCATGCGGAAGTCGTGGTGATGTACCTGGCGACCGCGCCGGACCTGTTCACAACCGTGTGCGAGCAGCTGGCGGCCGCGGCGCTGAACCGGCCGAACACGCGCCTGGTGCTGGAGAAGCCGCTGGGGCACGACCTCGAATCGAACCGCGCGATCAACGAGGCGGTGCGGCGCGTGCTGGACGAACGACAGATCTTCCGCATCGACCACTACCTGGGCAAGCCGGCGGTACAGAACCTGTTCGCCATGCGCTTCGGCAACGCCCTGTTCGAGCCGGTCTGGCGCCGCGAGCACATCTCCAACATCCAGATCACCATCGCCGAGGACATCGGCGTGGAAAGGCGCGGCACCTTCTACGACAAGACGGGCGCCCTGCGCGACATGGTGCAGAACCATGCCCTGCAACTGCTGTGCGCGCTCGCCATGGAGCCGCCGATCAATTCGCATGCGGATGCCATCCGCGACGAAAAGCTGAAGGTGCTGCGTTCGCTCAAGCGCTGGACGCCCGAGGCGATCGACCAGCACGTGGTGCGCGGGCAGTACGCGGCCGGCACCGCTGCGGGCCAGCCGGTGCCCGGCTACCGCGAGGAGCCCGGCGTGAAGCCGGACAGCAACACCGAAACCTTCGTGGCCTTGCGCGCCGAGATCGCCAGCTGGCGGTGGGCCGGCGTGCCCTTCTACATCCGCACCGGCAAGCGGCTCGCCGCGCGCGATGCGCAGATCGTCGTCAACTTCCGCCAGGCGCCGCACGCGATCTACACCGCGCCGCCGGGCAGCGCGAACCGGCTGGTCATCAACCTGCAGCCACGCGACGGGCTGCAGCTGCACATGCTGGCCCAAGGCATGGAGACGCGGCGCAACGGCCCGGTGCTCGCGCCGGTGCACCTGGACCTGGACTTCGACAAGCGCTTCGGCTCCGAGCGGGTGGGCGCGTACGAGCGGCTGCTGCTGGATGTGATCGCCGGCCGGCTCAACCTGTTCGTGCGCAGCGACGAACAGGAGGCGGCCTGGCGCTGGGTCGAGCCGATCATGGAGCACTGGGCCGCCGACGAGCGCGGGCCGCGCAGCTATGCCGCGGGAACGTGGGGCCCGAGCGCATCGAGCGCCATGATCGCGCGCGACGGCTTCTGCTGGCCCGAAGAGTGCTGAGCGCGCGCGATGCTGGACCGCATCAAGGCTTCGCTGCCCTCGCTGGCTCCGGCCGAGCAGCGGGTGGCCAAGCTGGTGCTCGGCGACCCCCGCACCTTCGCCGCGCTGCCGGTAAGCGCGCTTGCGGAGCGGGCGCACGTGAGCAAGCCCACGGTCGTGCGCTTTTGCCGCAGCATGGGTTATGACGGCCTGTCCGACTTCAAGCTGAAGCTCGCCGGCAGCGTGAGCGAAGGCGTGCCCTTCATCCATCGCAGCGTCGACCCGGACGACAAGACCAGCGACGTCCTGGTGAAGGTGATCGACAACGCGGTGGCGGCCTTCCTGAAGTACCGCAACGACGCGTCGAGCTTTGCGGTCGAGAAAGCGGCCGAGGCGCTGGCCGGCACGCACCAGACGGGGCGGCGCATCGAGTTCTACGGCGTCGGCAACTCCGGCGTGGTGGCGCTGGATGCGCAGCACAAGTTCTTCCGCCTGGGCATCAACACCATCTCGTACAGCGACGGCCACATGCAGGTGATGAGCGCGACGCTGCTCGGCCCCGGCGACTGCGTGGTGGTGATCTCAAATTCAGGCCGCACGCGGGACTTGATGGACGCCTGCGACATCGCCCGGCGCAATGGAGCGACGACGATCGTGATCACGGCCACGGGGTCGCCGCTGGCGACCGCGGGCCAGATCCACCTGGCGGCGGATCATCCGGAAGGCTATGACCGCTACAGCCCGATGGTGTCGCGGCTGCTGCACCTGGTGATCATCGACGTGCTGGCGACGACCGTGGCGCTGAAGATCGGCGGCGGCAGGCTGCAGCCGCTGCTGCGGGAGATGAAGGACAACTTGCGGACGAAGCGGTACGCGTGACGTGGGGACGGCCAGTGCCGCTCCATCGCAAGTGAACGCAGAGCACGCAAAAGTACGCAGAGGACGCAGAGGTAAAACCAAGATGGTTTTCTCTGCGTCCTCTGCGTAACCTCTGCGTCCTCTGCGTTCCTCTCCTGGAAAGCCCTGGATCCCCGCCTTCGCGGGGATGACGATCAAATCCGGCCTTCCTCCACCGCATGGCAAGCCACGCGGATGCCCTGGATCTCCAGCAACGCCGGGCGCTCCACGCGGCAGCGCTCGTTGGCATGCGGGCAGCGCGGGTTGAAAGCGCAGCCGGTCGGCGGGTTCAGGGGGTTCGGCACTTCGCCTTGCACGGGCGTGCGGGCCCGGCCGGTGTCGTGCATCTTCGGGATCGCATCCAGCAGCATGCGCGTGTACGGATGCCGCGGCTGGCCGAACAGCTGGTGCTTGCCGGCCACTTCGACCAGGCGCCCGAGGTACATCACGCCGACCTGGTCGCTCACATGCCGCACGACCGCCAGGTTGTGGGAGATGAAGAGATACGTCAGGCCCTGCTTGCGCTGCAGGTCCTTCATGATGTTCAGGACCTGCGCCTGCACGCTCACGTCGAGCGCGGAAGTCGGCTCGTCGCACACCAGGAACTCCGGGTCGGTGGCGAGCGCCCGCGCGATGGAGATGCGCTGGCGCTGCCCGCCCGAGAACTGGTGCGGGTACTTCACCATGTCCAGCGGGCTCAGGCCCACGGACTTGAGCAGTTCGCCCACGCGGTCCTTGAGGGCAGCGCGCTCGGTGACGATGGCGTGCTCGGTGAGCGGTTCGCCGACGATGTCTTCCACCTTCCAGCGGGGGTTCAGGCTGGCATAGGGATCCTGGAAGATCATCTGGATGCGCCGGCGCAGCTTGCGCCCTTCGCTCGTGCGGAAGGCGGCGTGCGCATCCTGGCCATCGAACTGGAAGCCGCCGCGCGTGGGCTCGTACAGGCCCACCAGCAGGCGGGCCACCGTGCTCTTGCCGCAGCCGGACTCGCCCACCAGCGCCAGCGTCTCGCCCTTCTGGATCGAGAAGCTCACGCCATCCACCGCATGCAGCAGCACGCGCGGCTTGCGCTCGATGACCCGGTTCAACCAGGGAGGCGAGACGTCGAAGGTCTTGGCGAGGTCGTTCGCCTGGACGAGGGGTTGCGCCGTCGAGGAGATGGTCGCGGCGGCACCGGCCCTCACGCCTGCCCTCTCCCCCGGGGGGAGAGGGAGAGATACCGATTGGTCGGCAACTGAAAGGACGGAGCTCATGCCAGGGCCTCCGCGTTGGCGTCGTGCAGCCAGCAGGCGGCGCGCGTCGCCCCGGCGAGCAGCAGGTCGGGCCGCTCGCGCGTGCAGCGGTCGAAGGCGCGCGGGCAGCGCGGGTTGTAGGCGCAGCCGGTGGGAATGGCGTTCAGGCGGGGCATCGCACCGTCGATCTGGTTCAGGCGCTCGCGATCGACCGTGATGTCCGGGATCGCTGCCATCAGGCCCATGGTGTAGGGGTGCGCCGGCTGGTGGATCACCTCGTGCACCGGGCCGATCTCGGCGATGCGGCCGGCGTACATCACCGCCACGCGGTCGCAGGTTTCGGCGATCACGCCCATGTCGTGCGTGATCAGCATGACGGCGGCACCCCGGTCCTTGCAGATGCGCTTGAGCAGCTGGATGATCTGCGCCTGGATCGACACGTCGAGCGCCGTGGTCGGCTCATCGGCCACGATCAGCTTCGGCTCCGCCGCGAGGGCCAGCGCGATCACGACGCGCTGGCGCATGCCGCCGGAGAACTGGTGCGGAAAATGGTCGATGCGCTGGGCCGCGGCCGGGATGCCCGTGTCTTCCAGCAGGTTGATGGCGCGGCGGCGGGCCTCGTCGGCGGTCACCGGCAGGTGCGCCTGGATGGTTTCGGTCAGCTGCCGGCCGATCGTGTAGAGCGGGTTCAGCGAGGTCAGCGGGTCCTGGAAGATCGCGCCGATCTTGCGGCCGCGGATCTGCCGCATGCGGTGCAGCGGCAGGTTGTCGATGCGTTCGCCCTCCAGCACCACCTGGCCCGAAGCGATGCGCCCCGGCGGCTCCAGCAGGCCGATGATGGCGGCGCCGGTGAGCGACTTGCCCGCGCCGGACTCGCCGACCACGCCGAGGATCTCGCCCGGCGCGATGTCGAAGGAAATGTTGTCCAGCGCGCGCAGCGTGCCGCGGCGGCCGGGGAATTCGACCACGAGGTCTTGGACTTGGAGGAGGCTCATCGCAGGCGGGGGTTCAGCGCGTCACGCAGCCAGTCGCCCAGCAGGTTCACGGACAGCGCGATGGTGATGAGCATCAGGCCCGGGAAGATGGTGATCCACCATTCGCCCGAGAACAGGTAGTCGTTGCCCACGCGGATCAGCGTGCCCAGCGAGGGCGAGGTCGGCGGCACGCCGACGCCCAGGAAGGACAGCGTGGCTTCCGTGATGATCGCGGTGGCGACGTGGATCGTGGCGAGCACCAGCACGGGGCCCATCACGTTGGGCAGCACGTGCCGCACCATGATGCGCAGCGGCGCCACGCCGGTGACGCGCGCAGCCTGCACGTATTCCTTGTTGCGTTCCACGAGCGTGGAGCCGCGCACCGTGCGCGCGTACTGCACCCAGCCAGTGAGCGTGATCGACAGGATCAGCACGCCGAAGGCGACGCTGTCGTGCGCATTGGGGAACATCGCGCGGCCCACCCCCGCGATCAGCAGCGCCACCAGGATCGGCGGGAAGCTGAGCATCACGTCGCACAGGCGCATGAGGAAGCCATCGATCCAGCCGCCGCGGAAACCCGCGAGCAGGCCGAGGCCGACGCCGACCACCATGGACAGGAGCACCGACACGACGCCCACCACCAGCGAGATGCGGGCGCCGTACATCAGCGCCGACAGGATGTCGCGGCCCTGGTCGTCCGTGCCCAGCAGGTACTTCGAGGATCCCTCGGGCTCCCACGCCGGCGGCTTGCGCGCGTCGCCGAGTTCCAGCGTGGTGAGGTCGAAGGGGTTGTGGGGCGCGACGAAGCCGGCGAACACCGCGCAGAAGACGCAGATGGCGGCGATCGCCGCCGCCACCATCGCCACCGGCGACGTGCGGAAGCTGTAGCCGACGTCGCCGTCCCACCATCCGAACAGAACTGCTTTCACGAGCTTACTTCTTCACCGAGATCCACTTGAAGGGCATGTAGTTGTCGGCGCGCTGGGTGATCTCCACCTTGCGCGACGTGCCCCAGGCCAGCGCCTGCTGGTGCAGCGGCAGGTGCCCGATGTCGGCGGAGTGGATCTCGAAGGCCTCGCGGATCATCGCGTCGCGCTTTTGCTTGTTGGTCTCGGACTGGATCGCCTTGATCAACTGCGTCTGCTTGGGGTTGCAATAGGCGCCCAGGTTGAACTGGCCCGCGCCGGATTCGTCCGGGCACGCCATCAGCGCGTTCAGCGCGTCGTGCGCGTCGTACGTGCTGGGCGTCCATCCGAGCAGGTAGAAGCTGGTGTCGCGGCGCAGGATCTTGGGGAAGTAGGTGCCCTTGGTTTCGGCGGCCAGGTTGATCTTGACGCCGATGCGCGAGAGGTTGGCGGCCACCGTCTGGCAGATCCGCGCGTCGTTGACGTAGCGGTCGTTGGGGCAGTTCATCGTCACCTCGAAACCGCTCGGGTAGCCCGCCTCGGCCAGCAGCTTCCTAGCCGCTTCGGGGTCGTAGGGCAGGCGCTTGTTCTGGTCGGCGTTGAAGCCCGCCACGCCCGGGCCCACCATCAGGGCGGTGGGCGTGGCCGCGCCGCGCATCACCGTCTTCTGGATGCCGTCCACGTCGATGGCCTGGTAGAACGCCTGCCGCACGCGGCGGTCCTTGAACGGGTTCTTGCCCTTGACGCTGGAATACAGCAGTTCGTCGCGCCGCTGGTCCATGCCCAGGAAGATGGTGCGCAGTTCCGGGCCGGCCAACACCCGCGCGGTGGGCGTCGCGTTGATGCGGTCGACGTCCTGCACCGGCACCGGTTCCATCACGTCGATCTCGCCGGACAACAGGGCCGCCACGCGCGTGGCGTCGCTGCCGATCGGCGTGAAGATCACCTCCTGCACGTTGCCGTCGATCTTGCCCCAGTAGCTGCCGTTGCGCACGAAGGTCGTGCGCACGTTCGGCTGGCGCTCGCGCAGCCGGAACGGGCCCGTGCCGTTGGCGCGGAAGGAGGCGGCGTTCTCGATGCCCTTGCGGCGGTCCACCGGGCGCGTGGCCTGGTTCGCCTCCGCCCACTTCCTGCTCAGGATGTAGGTGGTGGTCAGCTGGTTGGGCAGGATGGGGAACGGCGCCTTGGTCTCGATCTCGACCACGTAGTCGTTGATCTTGCGCACTTCCTTGATGTCGTTGACGTTGCTCTTGAGGTCCGAGCCTTCGCCGGCGGCGCGCTGGAACGAGAACACCACGTCGTCGGCCGTGAAGGGGGTGCCGTCGTGGAACTGCACGCCCTTGCGCAGTTCGAAGCGCCAAA
>DATAGN010000461.1:0-5538 GCA_036263715.1 Ramlibacter sp. | reverse complement strand
CGTACGCCATGATGGGCATCAACGCCGTCAAGGGCGTGGAGATCGGCGCCGGCTTCGCCAGCGTGGCGCAGCGCGGCTCCACCCACGGCGACTCGCTCGCGCCGGACGGATTCGCCAGCAACAACGCCGGCGGCGTGCTCGGTGGCATCAGCACGGGGCAGGACCTGGAAGTGCAGATCGCGGTGAAGCCGACCAGCTCCATCCTGGAGCCGCGCGACA
The DNA here is from genome assembly GCA_036263715.1 of Ramlibacter sp. Taxonomy (GTDB): domain Bacteria; phylum Pseudomonadota; class Gammaproteobacteria; order Burkholderiales; family Burkholderiaceae_C; genus Ramlibacter. The sequence goes on along the minus strand of DATAGN010000461.1, from coordinate 5,319 downwards.
CCATCGACGTGCAGGGCCAGCCCACGCAGATCGTCACCAAGGGACGCCACGATCCCTGCGTCGGGATTCGGGCGACGCCGATCGCCGAGGCGATGCTGGCGCTCGTGGTGATGGACCTCGCGCTGCGCCACCGCGCCCAGTGCGGCGACGTCCAAGCGTCGCTGCAGCCCATCGCGGCCTCCGCGCCCTGAATGCCGGCCTTCGCAGGAGCGTCGGGCGTGCGCCCGCTGGTGCCCTTTGCGGCCCTGTCGGCGACCTACTTCGCGCACATCGGCTTCTTCAATCCCTACCTGCCGCTGTGGCTGAAGTCGCTCGGCTTCGAGATCGGCGTCATCAGCCTGCTGGCCTCGGTGCAGTCGCTCACGCGCGTGTTCGCGCCTTATGCCTGGGGGGCGCTGAGCGACCACACGGGTGAGCGCGTGAAGCTGCTGCGCTTCAGCGCGCTGGTGGCGCTGGTTGCCTCCGGCGGACTGTGGATGGCCGGCGGGCCGTGGTGGATCGCGCTGGTGCTGCTCGTGCTGTTCACGCACACCAGCTCGATGATGTCGCTCACCGAAGCGGCCATGGCGCACCTGGTGGCCGGCGACTGGGGCCGCTACGGGCGCGTGCGCCTGTGGGGCTCGGCCGGTTTCATGGTGACCGTGTTCGCGGCCGGCGCCTGGTTCGAGGCCTACGGCATGGGCAGCTTTCCGGGCTGGACCGCGCTGACGCTCGGGGCCGTGTTCGTCTGCACCCTCTGGCTGCCGGACGTGAAGGAGCCCGCGCACGCGGGCCAGCGCGAGCCGCGCATCCCGGTGGCGCCGGTGCTGCAGCGGCCGGTGGTGCGCTGGTTCTTCGCATCGCTGTTCTTCCACGTGATGGCGCACTTCGCCGTGTACGGTTTCCTGTCGCTGTACCTCGACGCGCTGGGCTACAGCAAGGCCACGATCGGCATGCTGTGGGCCGTGTCCGTGGTGGTGGAGATCGCCTGGTTCTACGCGCAGGGGCGCCTCATCGGCCGCTTCCCGATGGAGCACTGGCTGGTGATCTGCGCGATCGCGACCCTCGTACGGATGGTGATCACCGGCGGCCTGGGCGACTACCTCGCGGCTCTCTTCGTGGCGCAGCTGCTGCACGCGCTGACCTTCGCGACCCACCACACCGCCTGCATCGCCATGGTCACCAAGCACTTCCCGGGGCGGCTGCGCGGGCGCGGGCAGGCCCTCTTCACCGTGGCGGGCTATGGCTTTGGCGGCGTGCTGGGGGTGCTGCTGGGCGGCGCGATCGCCGCGCGCTGGGGCTTCGAGGCGATGTTCGGCGGCGCCGCCGTGCTGGGCCTGCTGGCCTGGCTCTGCGCGAGACACGTGCAACGACTGGAGCCGGGCGTCGGCGTCTGACGACCGGATGCGCTGCGCGCTCGAGCACGTTGTTGCGCGTCGCCGCAGAATGAGGGCATGCCGTCTGCCGCACGTCTGCTTCGCTATGCCTGGGCTGCTCCTTACTCCCTGCTGGGCCTCGCCATCGGCGGCGTCGGCATGCTCTTCGGCGCCAAGGCGCGGCGGCACCATGGCGTGGTCGAGATCGCCGGCGGCCGCATCGGCAAGGCGCTGACCGGCCTGCGCCCCTTCGGCTTTTCCGCGATGACGCTGGGGCACGTGATCCTGGCGGTGGACCGCTCCGCCCTGGCTCAGCTGCGCACGCACGAGCACGTGCATGTGCGCCAGTACGAGCGCTGGGGGCCGCTGTTCCTGCCCGCCTATTTCCTGTCCAGCCTGATGCAGCTGCTGCGTGGCCGCAATCCCTATCGCGAGAACCACTTCGAGCGGCAGGCGTATGCGGCGGTGGCTGCACGCCGGCGCACCGCGCGCGACACGCCGCGGGGCTGACTCCCGCTTCTTCGTAGGGCGGGGTGAGCGCGAAGCCGAACCCCGCCGGGCTGTCGGCGCCCTCCGACACCCGCGTCAGCGCTCCACGGTACTCTCCATCCGGCCTTGCGCCGCACCATGGAGGTTTGCCACAGGAGGCCTCATGGACGACAACAAGCCCTCAGCCCGCGACAACGCCCGCAGCGACGTCGAACAGGTCGCGGAAAAGCAGCGCGCCATCCAGCGGGAGCAGGACCGCAAGGAGCCCAGCGAACACGCCGGCGGCGGCGAAAAAGGCCCGCCGCAGACGAGCCGCCAGCAGTACCCGAGCGACGTTCCGTCGCAGCACCTGACCAAGCCCGGGCTCGAAGCGGACATGGAGCTCAAGCCGCGCTTCATGGCGCCGGACTACCAGGGCAGCGGCAAGCTGCAAGGCATGGCCGCCCTGGTCACCGGCGGCGACTCGGGCATCGGCCGCGCCGTGGCCGTGCTGTACGCGCGCGAGGGTGCGGACGTGGCCATCGTGTACCTCAGCTCGCACGAGGACGCGGAAGAAACCAGGCGCTGCATCGAGAAGGAAGGACGCCGCTGCATCCTGATCTCCGGCGACGTGAAGGATTCGAAGTTCTGCAACCAGGCGGTGGAGCAGACGGTCAAGGAGTTCGGCAAGCTGGACATCCTGGTGAACAACGCCGCCTTCCAGCAGCATGCGCATTCGCTGGCGGACATCACCGACGAGCGCATGGAGGAGACCTTCCAGACCAACATCCTGGGCTACATGCGCATGGCGCGCGCTGCGCTGCCGCACCTGAAGCCGGGCGCATCGATCATCAACACGAGCTCGGTCACCGGCCTGCGCGGCAGCCCGAAGCTGCTGGACTACTCGGCGACCAAGGGCGCGATCAATGCCTTCACCATGTCGCTCGCTTCGAGCGTGCTGGAAAAGGGGATCCGGGTGAACGCAGTTGCGCCTGGCCCGGTGTGGACGCCGTTGAACCCCGCAGACCAGAGCAGCAGCGAGATCGTCGAGTTCGGCAAGCAGACCGACTTCAAGCGCGCGGCGCAGCCGGAGGAGCTGTCACCCGCGTACGTGTTCCTGGCCGCGCCGTCCTGCGCGAGCTACATCACGGGGATCATCCTGCCGATCACGGGGTCGGTGGGGTAAGGCGTCATCCCCGCGAAGGCGGGGATCCAGGGCTCCCGGAGGGCCTTTTGAAAGCCCTGGATTCCCGCCTCCGCGGGAATGACGAGAATTCACCATGCCCAAGAACCTCCACATCGACTTCGTCTCCGACGTCGCGTGCCCCTGGTGCGCCATCGGCCTGGCCTCCCTCGAGCGCGCGCTCGAGGAACTCGAGCGCGAGGTGGAGGTGGACCTCGCCTTCCAGCCCTTCGAGCTGAATCCGCAGATGGGCCCGCAGGGCGAGGACATGACGGAGCACCTCACCGCCAAGTACGGCTCCACGGCGCAGCAGCAGGCACAGTCGCGCGCAGCGATGGCCCAGCGTGGCGCCGCCCTCGGCTTCACCTTCCGGCCGGAAGGCCGCGGCCGCATCTGGAACACCTTCGACGCGCACCGCCTGCTGGCGTGGGCCGGCGAGCAGGGCGCGCAGCAACAGCGCGACCTGAAGATGGCGCTGCTGAAGGCGTACCACGGCGAGGGCCGCAGCCCGGCCGATCGCGCGGTGCTGGCCGATGTGGTGGCGTCTGCCGGGCTCGATCGCGCGCAGGCCGAGGAAGTGCTCGCGAGCGACCGCTATGCCGATGAAGTGCGGCGCAGCGAGGCGCACTGGCAAAGCCTCGGCATCCATGCCGTGCCTTCGGTGGTGATCAACAACCGCCACCTGATCCAGGGCGGCCAGCCGCCGGAAGTTTTCGCGCAGGCCTTGCGGCAGATCGCCCAGCAGCCGGAAGGCTCCGCAACGACCGAGGCGTAGGAGTTTCGTAGGGCGGGGTGAGCGGCGGAGCCGAACCCCGCCGGTCAATGCCCGCCTGCGGCCCGCGCCAAGGCCACGCAGTAATCCAGCATCGCCTCGGTCTCCATCGCCTTGTCGAAGACGCCGTCGGCGCCCATCTCCTCGCAATGGCGGCGCACCTGCGGGTTGGCGGTGCCGGTGAGCACGATCATCTTCTGGGTCGATCCGCGCTCGCGCAGCGACTGCAGCACCCCGAAGCCGCTGCCGCCGCCCGGCTCCAGCACGAGGTCGACGATGGCGATGTCCCAGTGATGCGCGGGATCGCGCAGCCAGGCAGTGGCGTCCCGTTCGGTGGCAGCCCACCCGGCGCACTCGATGGCGCCGAGTTCCGACAGAGCCTCCATCAGGCTGTCGCGGATCGGTGGCTGGTCCTCCACCAGGAATGCCTTCAGCGCCAAACGAAGTCTCCCGCAGTGCGCGGCGGCAACTGCGCGCCGCACTGCGGGGATTGTGCACCGAAGGCCCCGCGCCGGCGCAAGCTCGCCGAGCGGGGCTTGGCTACCGTCGGCCGGGCTTTGCGCGTCAGCCGGCCTGCACCTGGATGCGGCGCGGGCGCGCTTCCTCGGCCTTGGGGATCGTCAGGCGCAGCACGCCGTCGCGCAGCTGCGCCTCGATGCGGCCGGTGTCGAGCTCACGGCTCAAGGTGAAGGTGCGGCGGTACGACGGGCACTGCGCCTCGCCGTAGACCAGTTCCATGTGCTCGGGGCCGGCGGTCGCGGCGGTGGCTTCCAGCAGCAGGTTGTCGCCGTCCACGCGGACGTGCAGCTGGTCCTTGGTCACGCCGGGCAGGTCGGCCAGCAGCGTGATGGACGCATCGTTCTCGAACACGTCCACCGGCGGCACGATGAAGCGCTCCTGCGGCGCCTGTTGCTGGCGCTGCGAGGCGGGTTCCCGCGAAGAAGAGGTCTGCACTGCATGGTTCATGGTGGTCTCCTTCCTCAGTTCACTTCGATGCGGCGGGGCAGCGAGGACTCGCGCTTGGCGACGCTGATGCGCAGCACGCCGTCGCGGTAGGTCGCATCCACGCGGGCCGGGTCGGCGTCGTCGGGCAGGCTCACCACGCGGCGGAACTTGCCGGTGAAGCGCTCGTGCGCATAGACGGTGGCGCGCTCGCCGCCGGTGTCCGCAGGCAACTGGCTCTTCCGCTCGCCGGCGATGACCAGCAGGCCGCGGTCGACCGTGATCTCCAGCTTGTCGAGGTCGAGGCCGGGTGCAAGCGCCTGGATCTCCACGGCCTCGGGCGTGGTGCCGACGTTCAGCACGGGGAAGCTGGCACCGGCCTGGGACCGGATGCTGGACGTGGAGGTGGGGAACACCTGGTCCAGCAGGGACTGCATACGGTTGAGTTCCGCGAACAGGTCCGCGGAGGGTCGGAACATGGGGCTCATGCTTTTCTCCTTTCTCCTTTCACGCGTCGGGGCGATCCGGAGTTAGGGGCGGCGTTTTCGGGTTTCAAGGGGGCCCCGTAGGTCGGGGTAAGCGCGCAGCCGAACCCCGAC
>DATAGN010000460.1:0-9506 GCA_036263715.1 Ramlibacter sp. | reverse complement strand
CATGTTGATGAAGGCCTGGAAACCGACCCAGATGCCGACGCCCTGGGCCACCAGGCCGGCGAACACGCGGTCCAGCGCGATCGCCTGGCGGCCGATGTGCATGATGCGACGCGTCATCCAGAGGAACAGGCCGATGAGCGTGAGCACGCCCACCAGGCCGAACTCCTCGCCGATCACGGCCAGCAGGAAGTCGGTGTGCGCCTCCGGCAGCCAGTGCAGCTTCTCGACGCTGCCGCCGAGGCCCACGCCGAAGATCTCGCCGCGGCCGATCGCGATGAGCGAGTGCGACAGCTGGTACCCCTTGCCGAGCGCGTGCTTCTCGCTCCACGGATCGAGGTAGGCGAAGATGCGTTCGCGGCGCCAGTCGGACAGCGCGATCATCAGCATGAAGGCGACGATCATCACCGCCGCGATCAGGAAGAACATGCGCGCGTTCACGCCGCCCAGGAACAGGATGCCCATCGCGATCACCGCGATCACCATGAAGGCGCCCATGTCTGGTTCGGCCAGCAGCAGCATGCCCACGATGGCCACCGCCGCGGCCATCGGCAGCACGGCGTGGAAGAAGCGCTCCTTCACCTCCATCTTGCGCACCATGTAGTTGGCGGCGTAGAGCAGCACCGCGAACTTGGCGAGCTCGGAAGGCTGGAAGGACAGGGGACCCAGGGCGATCCAGCGGCGCGCGCCGTTGACGCCCTTGCCGATGTGCGGGATCAGCACGACCACCAGCAGCAGCAGCGAGGCGACGAAGAGCCAGGGCGCGACGCGCTCCCAGGTCTCCACCTTCACCTGGAACACGAGCAGGCCGACGACGAAGGACAGGCCGACGAAGAGTGCGTGGCGCGTGAGGAAGAAGGTGTGCGCGTAGCGGCTGAAGCGCGGGTTGTCCGGCAGCGCGATCGAGGCCGAATAGACCATCACCAGGCCCCAGGCGAGCAGGCCCACCGTCACCCACAGCAGCGCGGGATCGAACGCGTGCGCCTGCACCGAGCGCTCGGGCAGCGGCCCGCGCCGGGTGAAGTTGCCGAGGACGGCGGACAGGCTCAAGCCTCGCCTCCCTGCACCAGCGCGCCGGCTTCGTCGGCGAGCGCCTGCACCGCGGCGACGAAGACCTCGCTGCGGTGCTCGTAGTTGCGGAACATGTCGAAGCTGGCGCAGGCGGGCGACATCAGCACCGCGTCACCGGCGTGCGCACGTTGCGTGGCGACGCGCACGGCGTCTTCCATCGTGCCGGCCTCCAGCAGCGGCACGCCGGTGGGCTCCAGCACCGCGCGGATCTGCGGCGCGTCGCGGCCGATCAGCACGGCGGCGCGGGCAAAGCGCTGCACCGGGGCGGCCAGGGGCGCGAACTCCTGCCCCTTGGCATCGCCGCCGAGGATGACGACCAGCCTGCGTTCGGCGCCCAGGCCCTGCAGCGCGGCCACCGTCGCGCCGACGTTGGTCCCCTTGCTGTCGTCGAAGTATTCAATGTCGTTGATGATGCCAACGGGCTCGACGCGGTGCGGCTCGCCGCGGTACTCGCGCAGGCCGTACAGCATCGGTGCCAGCTGGCAGCCGGCGGAGGTCGCCAGCGCCAGCGCCGACAGCGCGTTGATCGCGTTGTGGCGGCCGCGGATGCGCAGGGCATCGGCGGGCATCAGGCGCTGCAGGTGGATTTCTTCCTCGGCGTCCCGCCGGCGCTTCTCGGTCTCGTCGGCTTCGTGCGCGCGCACGAGCCACGCCATGTCGTTCACGACCTCGATGCCGTAGTCGCCGGGCCGCTTGGGCAGCTCGCCGCCGAAGGTGACGTAGGAGCGCTGCTCGTATTTGCCGCCCTTCAGGCGCACCGGCTCGGGCAGCATCTTCATCACCACCGGGTCTTCGCGATTGAGGACCATCATGGCCGTCTGGCCGAAGATCCGCGCCTTGGCCCCGGCATACGCTTCCATGGTGCCGTGCCAGTCCAGGTGGTCCTGGCTGATGTTCAGCACCGTGGCCGCCGTGGGGTCGAAGCCGGTGACGCCATCGAGCTGGAAGCTGGAGAGCTCCAGCACCCACACCTGCGGCAGCGCGTTGGCATCGCGCTTGGCGCGCAGCGTGTCCAGCAGCGACGGGCCGATGTTGCCGGCGACGGCCACGGTCTTGCCGCTGCGCTCGACCAGCTGGCCGGTGAGCTTGGTGACGGTGGTCTTGCCGTTGGTTCCGGTGATCGCGAGGATGGCGGGGTGGTAGCCGTTCGCCTCGCGCAGCATCGCCAGCGCATCGCCGAACAGGTCCAGCTCCGCCCGCACCGGCACGCCGCGCTCGCGCGCGGCCTGCTCCACGCCGGCGATCTGCGCCGGCGCCAGGCCCGGGCTGCGCAGCACCAGCTGGTGCTCGCCCAGCAGGCCGGCATCGAAGGCGCCGGCGACGAAGCGCGCATTCGGCACGTCTTCGCGCAATTGCGCGAGCTGCGGCGGATTCTCGCGCGTGTCGGCCACCGTCACGCGCGCACCCTGCTGGGCGCACCAGCGCGCCATCGCCAGCCCGGACGTGCCGCAGCCGAGGACGAGGACGGATTGGTCGCGCATCTGTTCCATCACCGCAGCTTCAGGGTGGACAGGCCGACCAGGCACAGCAGCATCGTGATGATCCAGAAGCGGACCACGACCTGCGTTTCCTTCCAGCCGGTTTTCTCGAAGTGGTGGTGCAGCGGCGCCATCAGCAGGATGCGCTGCCCCGTGCCGTAGCGGCGCTTCGTGTACTTGAAGTACATCACCTGCACCATCACCGACAGGGCTTCCACCACGAAGATGCCACCCATGATCGCCAGCACGATTTCCTGGCGCACGATCACGGCAATCGTTCCCAGGGCGCCGCCCAGCGCCAGCGCCCCGACGTCGCCCATGAAGACCTGCGCCGGGTGCGCGTTGAACCACAGGAAGGCGAGCCCCGCGCCCGCCACCGCGGCACAGAAGATCAGCAGTTCGCCGGAACCCGGGATGTAGGGCAGCAGCAGGTAGCGCGAGTAGTTCACGTTGCCCGTGACGTACGCGAACACGCCCAGCGCCGAACCCACCATCACCACCGGCATGATCGCCAGGCCGTCGAGGCCGTCGGTGAGGTTCACCGCGTTGCTCGAACCCACGATCACGAAGTAGGTCATGATCATGAAGCCGAAGACACCCAGCGGGTAGCTGATCTCCTTGACGAAGGGCACCAGCAGGTTCGCCTTGGGGGGCAGGTTCATGTCGAAGCCGGAACGGATCCAGTCGAAGAACAGGCCCAGCACCCGCACGTTGGTGGTCTCGGACACGCTGAAGGCGAGGTAGAGGGCCGCGATCAGGCCGATCAGCGACTGCCAGAAGTACTTCTCGCGCGAGCGCATGCCTTCGGGGTCCTTGTTGACCACCTTGCGCCAGTCGTCGACCCAGCCGATGGCGCCGAAGCCCAGGGTCACCAGCATCACGATCCACACGAAGCGGTTGGTCCAGTCGAACCACAGGATGGTCGACACCGTGATCGACATCAGGATCAGCACGCCGCCCATCGTGGGGGTGCCGCTCTTCTTCAGGTGCGACTGCATCGCGTACTCGCGCACCGGCTGGCCGATCTTCAGCGCGGTCAGGCGGCGGATCACCCAGGGCCCGAGCACGATGCCGATCAGCAGCGCGGTCATCGCCGCCATCACCGCCCGGAAGGTGATGTACTGGAAAACGCGGAAGAAGCCGAATTCGTGGCCATGGCTTTGCATCCACGCCGACAGGGCGACGATCATCGGGCTGCTCCTGTTTGTTGTTGCGTGATGGCTTCGACGACGCGCTCCATCTTCATGAAGCGCGAGCCCTTGACCAGCACGCTCTCGGTCTTGTCCAGTGCCGCGATCACCGCTGCATTGAGGGACTCCACGTCGGCGAAGTGACGGCCCTTCATGCCGACAGCCTGGTCGCCGAGCGTGAACAGCTGCTCGATGCGGCGCTCGCGGGCGTAGTCGCCCACTTCCTGGTGGAAGGCCGGTCCCTGGTCGCCCACTTCACCCATGTCGCCCAGCACCAGCAGGCGCGGGCCGGGCAATTCGGCGAGCACGTCGATCGCGGCGCGCACGGAGTCGGGGTTGGCGTTGTAGGTGTCGTCGACGAGGGTCAGCGTGCGGTCCCCGAGCTTCACGCCCAGCGCGCGCGAGCGGCCCTTGACCGGCTCGAAGCTTTCGAGACCCTTCACGATCGCATCCAGCGGCACCCCCGCGGCGAGCGCGCAGGCGGCGGCGGCCAGTGCATTGCGCACGTTGTGGCGGCCGGCGATGTGCAGGTCGAACGCCATGGGGCCGACCGGCGTTTCCGCGCGCACCTGCCAGTGGCCCTCGCGCCATTGCGCGTCTTCCACCCGCACGTCGGCGTCGTCGTCGCCGAACGTGAGGCAGGGCCGCGCTTCGGCCAGGCCGGTCCAGACCATCGTGAACTCTTCGCCGGCAGGGAACACCGCGGTGCCGTTACGCGGGAGCGCGCAGAACACGCTGCCGTTCTCGCGGGCCACCGCTTCGACCGTCGCCATGAATTCCTGGTGCTCGCGCTGGGCGTTGTTCACCAGCGCCACGGTGGGCTCGGCGATCTTCGCCAGGTACTCGATCTCGCCGGGATGGTTCATCCCCAGCTCGATCACCCCGATGCGGTGGGTCGCCCGCAGGCGCAGCAGCGTGAGCGGCAGGCCGATGTCGTTGTTCAGGTTGCCCTGCGTGGCCAGGTGCGCGTCGGGCTGCCAGGCGCACAGGATCGAAGCGATCATCTGCGTCACGGTCGTCTTGCCGTTGCTGCCGGTCACCGCGACCAGCGGCAGCTGGTACTGCTTGCGCCAGGCATGCGCCAGGCGACCGAGCGCCATCCTGCCGTCGTCGACCTCGATGCCGGGGACGCCGGCGGGCAGGCGGCCCGTGTGCGCGATCGCGGCGACCGCGCCCTTGCGCCGCGCGTCCGAGATGAAGTCGTTGGCGTCGTAGCGGTCGCCCTTGAGCGCGACGAACAGGTCGCCGTCCTGCAGCGTGCGCGTGTCGGTGTGCACGCGCTGCACCTGCAAGCCGGGGTCGCCCACGAGCTTGCCGCCGATCCAGTCGGCGGCTTGCTTCAAGGTGAACATGGTTTCCGTCACTTCCTTGCCTCCAGCGCACGTTGCGCGTGCGCCTGGTCGGAGAACGGGTGCTTGCGCCCCGCGATCTCCTGGTAGTCCTCGTGGCCCTTGCCCGCCACCAGGATCACGTCCTGCGCGCCGGCGGCGGCGACCGTCTCGGCGATGGCGCGGGCGCGGTCGGCCTGCACCTCGACGCTCTCGCGATGCGAGAGGCCCAGCAGGACCTGGCTGATGATGGCCTCGGGTTTTTCGCTGCGCGGGTTGTCACTGGTGACGACCACGCGGTCTGCATTCTTCTCGGCGACGGCAGCCATCAGCGGCCGCTTCATCGGATCGCGGTCGCCACCGCAGCCGAACACGCACCACAGCTGGCCGCCGCGCTGCACCGCCAGCGGCCGCAAGGCCTCCAGGCCTTTTTCCAGCGCGTCGGGCGTGTGCGCGTAATCGACCGCCACGAGCGGCTTGCCCGCGACGTTGATGCGCTCCATGCGTCCGGGCACCGGCAGCAGGTCGGCGCATGCGCCGACCGCAGCGGCCAGCGGCACGCCGATCGCACGCATCATCCCGACCACGCCCAGCAGGTTGGATACGTTGTACTGGCCGATCACCTGCGTCTCCAGCACGTGGCTTTCAGCACCTTCGACGATCGTGAAGCGCAGGCCGGCGTTGCCGTAGCCGATGGCTCGGGCGCGCAGGCGCGCGTCGCGCTCGCACGAATAGCTCCACAGGTCGAGCCCGCCGGGCTGCAGCTTCGCGTGCAGTTCGGCGCCCTTCTCGTCGTCGATGTTGATCACGGCCGCCTGCAGGTCCCGCCAGGCAAACAGTTCCTGCTTGGCGGCCCAGTAGGCCTCCATGCTGCCGTGGTAGTCCAGGTGGTCCTGGGTGAAGTTGGTGAAGCCCGCGACGCGGATGCGCGTGCCGTCCAGCCGGCGTTCGACGATGCCGATGGACGATGCCTCGATGGCGCAGGCCTTCGTGCCTTCCTGCACGAAGCGGCGGAAGTGCCGCTGCATCAGCACCGGGTCCGGCGTGGTCAGCCCCGTGTGCTCCACGTCCGGCGGCCGGCCGATGCCGAGCGTGCCGACGATCCCGCAGGGGATGCGCACGTTGGTGAGTGCCTGCGCCAGCCACCACGCCGTCGAGGTCTTGCCGTTGGTGCCGGTCACGGCCAGCACGTCCAGCTCGTGCGACGGCTCGCCGTGGAACAGCGCGCCGATCGGGCCGGTCGCGGCCTTGAGGCCTTCGTACGCCGCCACGCGGTCGTCCGAGAAAGCGTAGGCCTCGCTGCCCGCCGCTTCGACCAGGCAGGCGACGGCGCCTTGCTGCAAGGCACCGGGGACGAACTTGCGCCCGTCGGTGGCGGCGCCGGGCCAGGCGATGAAACCGTCGCCTGCGCCCACCTTGCGGCTGTCGCAATGCAGCTCGCCGCGCACGCGCGTGCGCAGCCACTCGGCGGCTTCCTGGGGCGTGCGCAGCACCCGCATCAGAAGGACTCCTCCACCGCGTGCACCACGATCTGCGGCTTCACGCTCATGTCGGGCTGCACGCCCAGCATGCGCAGCGTCTGCTGCACCGTGGCGCTGAACACGGGTGCGGCGACATCGCCGCCGAAGTAGCGGCCGGCGCTGGGCTCGTCGATCATCACCGCCACCACGATGCGCGGGTTCTCCACCGGTGCCACGCCAACGAAGAAGCCGCGGTACTTGCGCTCGGCGTAACCCTTGCCTTCCTGCTTGTGCGCAGTGCCGGTCTTGCCGCCCACCGAGTAGCCCATGGTCTGCGCCTTGGGCGCGGTGCCGCCGCTTTGCGTCGCCAGGTGCAGCATGTTGCGCACGGCCTGCGCGGTCTGCGGCTGGAAGACGCGCACGCCGGTAGCGGGCGTATCGGTCTTGAGCAGCGTCACCGGCACCAGTTCGCCGTCGCGCGCGAACACGCTGTACGCGCGCGCCAGCTGGAACAGGCTGGCCGACAGGCCGTAGCCGTAGCTCATGGTCGCCTGCTCGATCGGCCGCCAGGTCTTGTGCGCGCGCAGCTTGCCGCTGACCGCACCGGGGAAAGGCAGCTGCGGCCGCTGCCCGAAGCCCACCTGCGAGTACAGCTCCCACATCTCGCGCGGCTGCATCTGCATCGCCATCTTGACGGTGCCGACGTTGCTGGACTTCTGGATCACCTCGGTGACGGTCAGCACGCCGTGCGGATGCGCGTCGGTGATCGTGGAGCCGCCGATGGTGATGCGGCCGGGCGCGGTCTGGATCGGCGTGCCGGCCTTGACCATGCCCTTCTCGATGGCGAGCGCCGCGATGAAGGGCTTCATCGTCGAGCCGGGCTCGAAGCTGTCGGTGAGCGCGCGGTTGCGCAGTTGCGCCCCGGTGAGGTTCTGCCGGTTGCCCGGGTTGTAGGTGGGGTAGTTCGCCAGCGCCAGCACCTCCCCCGTGCGCACGTCCAGCACCACGACGCTGCCCGCCTTGGCCTTGTTCTCCAGCACCGCGTCACGCAGCTTCTGGTACGCGAAGAACTGCACCTTGCTGTCGATGGACAGCTGCAGGTCGCGGCCGGCGCTCGGGGGCACCATCTGGCCGACGTCCTCGACGATGCGGCCCATGCGATCCTTGATGACGCGGCGCGAGCCGGCGCGGCCGCCGAGGTCCTTGTCGAAGGCGAGCTCCACGCCTTCCTGGCCGTGGTCCTCCACGTTGGTGAAGCCGACGATGTGCGCGGCGGCCTCGCCCTCGGGATACTGGCGCCGGTATTCCTTGCGCTGATAGATGCCCTTGATGTCCAGTGCGGCGATCTGGCGCGCGGTCGCTTCGTCGACCTGGCGCTTGAGCCACACGAAGTTCTTGTCCTCGACCTCGAGCTTCGTCATCAGCTCCGCCAGCGGCATCTGCAGCAGCTTGGCGAGTTGCACGAGCTTGGCCTTGTCGCGCTCCACGTCCTCGGGGATCGCCCACACGCTCGGGACCGGAACGCTCGTGGCGAGCAGCAGGCCGTTGCGGTCGAAGATGCGACCGCGGTTGGCGGGCAGTTCCAGCGTGCGCGCGAAGCGGACTTCACCCTGCTTGCGATAGAAGTCGTTGCCGAACACCTGCACCCAGGCGGCGCGTCCGGCGAGCCCGAGGAAGGCCAGCGCGATGCCGGCCACGATGAACTTGCTGCGCCACATCGGCGTGCGTGCGGCGAGCAGCGGGCTCGAGGAGTAAGCGACGACGCGTCCGCTCATGGCGCCGTCCCCGGATTCGTCGCCACGCCCTTGAGCGTGACGTACTGCGTGATGGCCGGCGTCGCCGGGCGCATCTGCAATTGATCCTTGGCGAGGCGCTCCACGCGCGCTGGCGTGGCCTGGGCGCGCTTTTCCACCTGCAGGCGCTCGTGCTCGATCTCCAGCCGGCGGAAGTCGTTCTCGGCCTTCTCGATCTCGGCGTAGAGGCGGCGCGATTCGTACTGCACCTGCACGAGGTACAGCGCGCTGGCGAGCACCGCGACCAGCAGGGTGAGGTTCAGGCGCAGCATCATGCCGTCGTCCTCTCGGCCACGCGCATGATCGCGCTGCGCGAACGCGGGTTGGCCGCCACTTCGGCCGCCGAAGGCTTCACCCGCTCGATCGCTTTCAGCTTCATCGGCTTGGGCGCCGCAAAGGGCGCACGGCGATCGTATTCCTCGCGCGAGTGCTTCGCGATGAACTGCTTGACGATGCGGTCTTCCAGCGAGTGGAAGGCGATCACCACCAGGCGGCCGTGCGGTTCGAGCAGGTCCAAGCTGGCCTCTAGCGCCTGTTGCAGCTCTTCAAGCTCGGCATTGACGAAAATCCGAAGAGCCTGAAATGTGCGCGTTGCAGGGTCCTGGCCCGGCTCGCGGGTTTTGACCGCGCCAGCCACGAGCTGGGCCAGCTCGGAGGTGCTTGCAAGAGGGCCCCGTTCCTGTCGGCGAGCAGCAATCGCCTTTGCAACCTGAAAAGCAAACCGTTCTTCGCCATAGTCACGGATCACCTCCGTCATCTGCTCCACCGATGCGGTGGCGAGCCACTCCGCGGCGCTCTGGCCCCGCGTGGTGTCCATGCGCATGTCGAGCGGCCCGTCGTTGCGGAAGCTGAAGCCGCGCCCCGGGTTGTCGATCTGCGGCGAACTCACGCCCAGGTCCATCAGGACCCCCGTGACGCTGTTCGCCTCCAGCTCGCCCAGTGCGGCGAAGCCCTGGTGACGGATTTCGAAGCGCGTATCGTCGATGGCGTTGGCCACCGCCACGGCTTCCGGATCCTTGTCGAAGGCAACCAGGCGCCCTTGCGGCTCCAGCCGCGACAGGATCAGGCGCGAGTGCCCGCCGCGGCCGAAGGTCGCGTCGACGTAGATTCCATCCGGCTTGGTGACGAGGGCGTCGACTGCTTCGTTCAACAAGACGGTGGTGTGTTGCCATGTGCCTGCCACCGCCCG